>CANGZT010000025.1 GCA_947458955.1 Flavobacteriia bacterium
AGTTACAACATCGTTCTCTGTGATTTTGTCAATCAAGCCTGTTACGTGAACAAAATACTCCTTGTTCGAATCTTCCTCTTTAATAAAACCAAATCCTTTGGTCTCATTAAAGAATTTTACTATACCTTTATTCATAGTGTAATGTTAGTCATAATAAATCTAAAAAACCAATTAATTTTCAACTATTAATTTAAAACACTTAATTTCATGTCAAAACTTAAACTGCTTTTAAGACGATTATATCCTTATTTTGTTGATGTATGGCAATATTTGGTGATCATTTTAATTTTCATTTTAGCAGCGATATTTTATTTATGACTATTTAATAAATCTAATGCTGAGTTTTTTTTGATATCGTATATTTGTGTATTAAAAAAATAAACTTGGAATATTTAAAAGAAATATCAATAGTTATTCCTCTATTTAATGAAGAGGAATCTCTTAATGAGCTTTTTATCTGGATAAATGATGTTATGCAAAAACATCAATTTAAATATGAAGTGATTTTTGTTGATGATGGAAGTAAAGATAATTCATGGAAGGTTATTGAAGAGTTATCTACTAAATTCGATTCGGTAAAAGGGCTTAAATTTCAACGTAATTATGGGAAATCTGCGGCATTACAAAAAGGATTTGAAGCAGCAGTTGGTAAGGTTGTGATAACGATGGATGCTGATTTGCAAGATAGTCCTGATGAGATACCATATTTATATGAAATGATTGCAAAAGAGGATTATGATGTTGTATCTGGTTGGAAAAAGAAAAGACATGATCCAATATCAAAAACACTTCCAACAAAATTATATAACTGGGCAGCTAGAAAACTAACTGGGATTTATTTACACGATTTCAACTGTGGTTTAAAAGCTTACAAAAATGAAGTTGTCAAAAGCATCGAGGTTTATGGAGATATGCATAGGTATATTCCTCCTTTAGCAAAGTTTGCAGGGTTTAATAAGATTGGTGAAAGGGTAGTTGAACACCAAGCCCGAAAATATGGTACAACAAAATTTGGATTCAATCGATTTGTAAACGGACCACTTGACTTATTGTCAGTAGTTTTCATGGGTAAATTTGGTAAAAAACCAATGCATTTTTTTGGTGCTATTGGCATGCTCATGTTTATTATTGGTTTTTTCTTCGCCTCTATTTTAATAATTGATAAGTTATTTATACATGAACATGCAAAATTACTAGTGGACAGAACAGAGTTTTTGTTGACCTTAGTATGTATGATTTTGGGAGTTCAATTTTTTCTAGCAGGGTTTTTGGCGGAACTTGTGGGAAGAAATTCATCGACTAGAAATTCTTATTTAATAGAGAAAGAAATTGGATGTTAAAAGAGTGGATTGATAATTCTTGGACTTTATTTATTGATCGTGATGGTGTCATTAATAAACGGATATTTGGCGATTACGTAAAAAAAACGACAGATTTTCATTTTGAAAAAGGGGTGTTTGAGTTTTTTAAATTTGCAAATACTCACTTTCATAAAATCATAGTAGTCACCAATCAACAAGGTGTTGGAAAAGGTCTAATGACTTTGTCAGAATTAGAACTAATTCACGATTTTATGAAAAACACGATACAAATCAATAGTGGAAGAATTGATCAGATTTATGCTGCTACAAATTTGAAAAATGATAATTTAGATACAAGAAAGCCACTTCCATTTATGGGGCTTAAAGCAAAAAAGGATTTTCCTACAATTGATTTTACTAAGTCAATCATGATTGGAGATACCGATAGCGATATTTTATTTGGGAAAAAATTAGGAATGAAAACTATATTGATAAATTCTAAAGAGTTAGTTACCGAAAAACCGGATTTTTCAGTTTCAACATTAGCTGATTTAATATTTTAGAGATGATTAAAAAGGGGTTATTTATTTTATTTTCATTTTTGACTATCATTTCTTTAAGTCAAGAAAATAAAGTAGACACGAAAGGAAAAAAACAGGGTTATTGGAAAAAATATTTTCCAGGTACCACACTTGTAGATTATGAAGGTTCATTCATTGACGATATTCCTAATGGCTTATTTATTTATTATTTCAAAAATGGGAGAATAAAATCTAGAATGATTTTTAAAGAACGAGGTAATGTAACTTATTCTACTATTTATCATGATGATGATAATAATTATCCCATGGCTTCTGGTAAATATGTAAATAAAGTAAAAGATAGTACTTGGAATTATTGGGGGCCTTCAGGAAGAATTAGTGTCACTGAAAACTTTAAATTGGGTTTATTAGATGGAAAAAAAGTCATTTATTATGTTCCCGAATTAATTAATGATAAAAATTTAATTATCGCTCAAGATTTAAATTTCAGAAACGGTAAAAAAGAGGGAGAACAAAAAGAATATTTTGATAACGGGGTATTGAAAAGTAAATCTAATTATGTAAACGATAAACTTGTTGGCGAAGTAATATCTTACTCTCCGGCAGGAACAATTGAAATGAGAGATAATTATGTGAATGGCGAGAAAGAAGGTTGGTGTTACGCATACGATTCTAGTGGTTTGGAAATTGGAAAAGTATATTACCGGTCTGGAGTAAGGCTTGATGAAAAACAAACTAAAATTTATTTAGATAAACTTAAAGAGAAAAAAAAATAAAACTTGAAGTATATAATCTACATAGTAGCCATCGTATTCTTTTTTGTAGCTTGTAAAAAACAAGAACAAAAGATAGTTTCTTATACCAAATCAGATGATTATTCTGGATTAAAAGTGGGAAATGTTTCGTATTACAAAGTAAGATACATACTACACGATGCACAAGTTGATAGACATGATACGATTGATTTTAAAATGAAATCGCTTATTGAAGATACGTTTAGAGATAATACGGGTAATTTAAGATATAAAATCCATCGATTTCGCTGGAATGATACTATAGCAAGTTGGGTGAATTTAAAAGTGTTTTCAGCTTTTATAAAAAATCAGTATTATGTTGAAAATGAAGATAATATTTTAAAGAAAAAACTATCTATACCTTACGTTTATAATTTTGCTTGGAATTCTGATTCCTACAATGTGAATGATACGATGTATTTTAGGTATGGGTATTTTTACCCTTCGTTAGAAATCAAAGAATTCAAAGTCGACTCAGTAATTCACGTAAAACAGCAATTCTATCAAACTTATGTTGATTTAAAGCGTAAAAATGAATTCTTTGCTAAGAATAAAGGTTTAGTTATTAGGTCTTATAAAGATCTCAAAATAAAAAAAGGAGATACTACAAACGTTGATAAGGGAGAAGAATGGTTTTTATATATGTATCAATTTGAGTTAGGTAAATGAAAAAGATTCATTTTGTTTCTCCATTTTATCCTTACAGGGGGGGGATAGCTCAGTTTTCAGATGCCTTATTTAAACAGCTACAAAAATCTAATATTGTTTTCAAAATCAATTATAAAAGATTATATCCTTCTCTATTTTTTCCAGGAAAGTCTCAATTTGTCGATGATAAACAAAAAATAAAAGGTGGGTTAGATTCTTTGAACCCTTTTTCAATTATTAGATTAGCCTTAAAAATTAAAAAAGAATCAGATCAAAATATTTTATTGAGTGTCTATTGGATGTCTTTTTTTGCACCTATTTTAAGCTTATTTAATTTGGTACTACCAAAAAGAATAAAAAAAGTAGCAATTATACACAATCTAATACCGCATGAACCTCGTTTTTTTGATTCGATTTTAACTCGATGGTACTTAAATAATCAAGATGCATTTGTTGTACTATCTGAAAAAGTGAACCAAGATGTCCTAAAATGGAAGCCAAATGCTAAAATAATACGATTATTTCACCCCATATATGATCATTTTGGAGATAAATTAGAGAAGAAATTTGCAAGAGAAAAGTTTGGGATTTCTTCTGAAAGAAAAGTAGTTTTATTTTTTGGCTTGATAAGAGATTATAAAGGGCTGGATTCTTTACTTCAATCATTTTCATTTTTAGACGATACTTATCTTTTAGTTATAGCAGGAGAATGTTATGGTGGTTTTGAAAAATATCAAGCTATAATTGATCAGTATAAAATATCAAGTAGAATTATGCATCTTGATTATTTTGTTTCCGATGCTGAGGTACCTTATTTATTTTCTTCAGCAGACGTATGTGTTTTACCATACAAAAAAGCTACTCAAAGTGGTGTGACAGCTACTGCATTGCATTTTGAAATACCCATTATTTGTTCAAACGTGGGAGGATTGTCTGAATATGTTAAAAATGGTGACAATGGAGTTCTGGTAACTCCTAATGATATCAAAGATTTAACCGATGCAATCGTGTCTGTCTGTGAATCAGAAATGAATAATAAGATGGTCTATAAAACAAAGCAAATAAAAGCATCATTTTCTTGGGATAGGTTTGCGGTCGAATTGAATCAATTTATAGAATCTCAATACTAACGCATTATTAAGATTAATCTTACTTATACTATTTTTATCGTATATAGATTGATATTGATAAATCAAAATTTTATATTTGCGTTCATTTTAAAAATTATAACCTCGTACGAATATGCGTAACAAAGGATTTTTTTGGTTTCTGACGATATTACTTTCGGCAGTTTGTGTTTATCAACTTTCATTTACATTTGTTTCTAATTCAGTTGAGAAAAAAGCTGAAAAAGAAGCAGTTATTAGGGTGGGTGAGTTGCAAAAAGAAGCATCTAAGAACAACGGGATTGCTGTATTGCCAAATGGTACAGAGGTTGATTTTAAAGAGCCAGAGTCTTACGAGCTTGCTAAGGCAGCATATGTAAATTTAATTTTACAAGAGAAAGGTTCTCAAGCTGTTTATCCATTATTAGGATCTAATTTTCAGCAGGTTAAAAATAGGTCAATGGCTTTTGGACTAGATTTAGTAGGTGGAATGAGTGTGACACTAGAAATTTCCGTACCTGAATTAGTTAAAAGTATGGCTAGAAACCCTAGAGATATTCGTTTCAAAAAACCTTACGAAAGAGCACTTGCTATTTATAATTCAAAGGGTGGTGATTTTATCGATGTATTTGCTTCAGAGTTTAAAAAATATAATGGAGACGCACTAATTGTTCGTGAATTGGCAATTACTGAAATAGATGAATTGAATAAAAATTCAACAAATTCACAAGTTGTAAACTACCTCAAAGCAAAAGTAGCTAGTTCAATGGAAGGAGTTGAACAAATTATGAGTAAGCGTATTAATCAATTTGGAGTTGCACAACCGAATATTCAAAAAGAAAATGGTACAAACCGAATCTATATTGAATTACCTGGTGTGCAAGATGAGGCGACTGTAGCTGAAAAATTACAGTCTACAGCAAATTTACAATTCTTTGAAACATATGAACGTGAAGAAATCCAAATGGCCTTGTCACAAGCAAGTCAATTATCTACGCAGCCAGAAATAGTAGAAGAAGAAATAACGGATACCACTGCAACTGATTCTCTTACCTTAGCAAAAAAAGATACGGCTAAAAAGGTTGAGAACAAGCCTTTAACTGCTTTAACAAAATCTACAGCTAGTTTAGATACATATTTAAAGCCAGGACAAGCTGTTAGCATAGGTTTCGCAAGCTTACAGGATAAAGAAAAAGTAGATAAAATTATCAGAAGAAAAGACATTCAAGCGTTATTTCCAGAAGATTTAAAATTTATGTGGTCTGCTTCTCCTGAGAAATTGAATAAAAGCGATAAAGATGGTTCTTATGTGCTTTATGCAGTTAAGGTTCCAATCAATGGAAAAGCTCAAGTGGGTGGTAAAGACATTAAAAATGCAAGCAAAGGTTTAGATCAGGCTAGTGGTCAGGTTACGGTAGATTTATCAATGACTTTGGAAGGTTCTGATAAATGGGCTAAAATGACAAGTGATAATGTTGGTAAGTGTGTAGCGATCACGATGGATGATGTTGTTTATTCTGCTCCTCGCGTAAACGAGGCAATTACTAGAGGAAACACTCAAATTTCTGGAAGTTTTACAATCGAGGATGCTGAAGATTTAGCAGGATTATTAAACGGTGGTGCTTTGCCTGCACCTTGTGTTATTAAAGAACAAACGAAAGTAGGTCCTTCAATTGGTTCAGAAAATTCTCAAGCTGGTTTGATTTCTTTTGCTTTTGCTTTCCTAGCGGTATTAATCTACATGTGGATGTATTACGGAAAAGGAGGTATGGTCGCAAATATTGCACTTGCTGTTAACGTAGTATTTATATTAGGTTGTTTAGCATCTTTTGGGGCTGTATTGACTTTAGCAGGTATTGCCGGAATTGTATTAACCATTGGTACTGCAGTAGATGCCAATATCTTGATCTTTGAGCGTATTCGTGAAGAGGTAAGAAGAGGAGTAAGTCAGACTGAAGCTATTGAAATTGGTTTCAAAAAAGCATTGCCTTCAATCATAGATGCGAATGCTACCCACTTGTTAGTTGGTATTATATTGAAATCCTTTGGTAAAGGAGAAATGGAGTCTTTTGCCACTACATTGATCATTGGTATTTTTACTTCATTGTTTACAGCAATTGTTATTTCGAGATTAGTAATTGGTTACATGCTTGAAAAAGGAAAAGATGTAAACTTTAGTACAAATTTCTTGAAAAATGCATTCCAAAACTTTAACATTGATTGGGTAGGAAAAAGAAAATATTACTATATTTTTTCAATTTCAGTTACTGTTTTAGGTATGGTTTCTTTATTTAGTAGAGGATTAAAGCAAAGTGTAGAATTTACTGGTGGTAGAACATTTGCTGTTAAATTCGAACAAAAAGCAGATATTGAACATGTACGTAAAAATTTATCTAAAGTATTTGTTGAAAATGGTGAAGTTGCTTCTATTGATTTGAAAACAAAATCAAATGAGTACAATGTTGAAATTATAACAAACTATAAATTGAGTAAGGATAATGCTACTCAAGAAGTAACGGATAAATTAAAGGAAGGATTAACTGCTTGTAAAGCTAAATTAGGTAAATATCAAATTCTCGAACAAAGAAGTATTTCTGCATCTGTTTCAAGTGAATTATGGACTTCTTCTGCAATTGCGATCTTCATTTCGTTAGTAGTAATCTTTGCTTTCATATTTATACGTTTTGGAAACTGGCAATATTCTTTAGGTGCGATTGTAGGTTTAGCACATGATGCTTTCTTTGTAATCTCTATTTTTTCTTTGTTACACGGTTACTTGCCTTTCAGTCTAGATGTTAATCAAGCTTTTATTGCTGCAATTTTAACGGTAATTAGTTACTCTATGAATGATACAGTGATCGTATTTGACCGTATTCGTGAAAATTTAAAAGTGAAGAAAAAAGATGAAAGTACAGAAACAATCATAAACCGTTCATTGAATACTACCTTAAGTAGAACTTTTAATACTTCGATGATTTTATTCCTTGTTGTATTGATTATGTTTTTATTTGGTGGACCAGCAATTAAAGGTTTCTTGTTTGCAATGTTGATTGGAGTAGTGATTGGTACTTATTCTTCTATTTGTATTGCAACTCCAATTCTGATTGATTTCGGAAAAAAAAGTAAATAATTTTAAAATAAACAGCGGAGTGTACATTTATTTTCTTAAATTTGCACTCCGATTTAATAGAAAAGATATAATTAACAAAATACGATTATGAAAAACGGTATTCATCCAGAAGATTATAGATTAGTAGTATTCAAAGATATGACTAATGATTATACATTCTTATGTCATTCTTGTGCTTCTTCTAGCGAAAACATTACTTGGACGGATGGTAATGAGTATCCATTAGTGAAATTGGATATTTCTCACACATCTCACCCATTCTTTACAGGAGTTGTTAAATTTGTCGATACAGCAGGACGTATTGATAAGTTTAAATCAAGATACGGAAGACTTACTAAGTAAGAAAATTCAAATATCTAAAGCCCTCATTGAGGGCTTTTTTTTTGTATTATTGTATCTTGTATTTGTTAAATCTTCTATGAAAATACACTTAGGAATTTTCTTTTTCTTTTTACTAATCAGTTCCACCTCAATAGCAGGTAAAATTGATAAGGCTTTTGCTTGCTTGAAAGAATTGAATTATTTCGAAGCGAAAAAGCTGTTTTATGAATCTTTAAAAAAGAAAGAAGTTCCTGCATCTTATGGTTTATCAACCATATTCTATCGCAAAGACAATCCTTTTCATAATATTGACTCAGCATACAAATATATAAGCATTGCTGAAGCTGGATATGTCAAAATGTTAGAGGAAGATAAAGCTAAATTTGCTTTACTCGGGATGAATTACGATAGCATACTTCAATTAAGGGAAAAAATTGGTTCATTTTATTATCTGATTGCTTTAAGTAAAAATAGTGAAGTAGCACTTACTGAGTTTATGGAAAAATATCCTTGGTCAAAAGAAAATCAATTAAGTGTAGTACAAAGAGATTCTTTAATTTTCCAGAAGGCAATTAGGATTAACAAATCAAATTATTACGATTCTATATTAAAAAATTACCCAACTATAAAATATAAAGAAGAATTAATTGATAGGTATGAATTGACTTTTTTTTCAGAGCAAACAAATAGTGGTACAATTACGGATTATGTTCGATTTATCAACGAAAATCCAAAAAACAAATATCTTCCTGAGGCCATGGATGCATTATTTAGATTGGAAACACAGTCAAATACCATAGAGGATTATGCTCGTTTTATTCAATTATACCCAAATAATTCGAATATTGATAAAGCATGGAGAAAATTATATGCGCTTTATATGGTAGAGTTTTCTGATGATAGAGTTAAAAAGTTTAAAAAAGAATATCCTAATTATCCATTCAAAGATGATCTTAAACGAGATCAAGATTTATCAAAATTAACCTTATATCCATTTAAACGAGGTAAGTTGTTTGGTTGGATGAATCAAAAAGGAATTGAAATTTATACTCCTGAATATGAAACCTTAAATTTATATAGCGAAGGTTTAGCGCTAGCTCAAAAAAATGGACTGTATGGTTATGTAGATAAATTAAATAATGTTGCAATTCCATTTCAGTTTGATTTAGGTTCTGATTTTATTAATGGTAGAGCTATAGTAGAAAAAGGAGGTAAATCGGGGGTGATTAATCGTGCGGGTAAATATATACTACCACTTGAATTTAATGAGCTTGGACAATATACGGAAGGTTTAATTTACGGAACGAAAGATTCCCTTTATGCATATTATGATTTGATGGGGAAACAAATTACAGAATCTAAATTTTCAGATGTGTTTCCATTTGTAAAGGGAAAGGCAAAAGTCGTTATTCATGGTAAAGAGGCTTTTATTGATAGTATAGGTTCATATATTTCAGAACCAATGCATAAAGAAATCTTTTATTTTAATGATAGTCTATTAATTTATCGAGATAGTATCTTGTATGGTATTAAAACGGTTCGTAATAGAGTTGTACTTAAACCTACATATGAGTATATATCACCGTTGTCTAATGATAGAGCCATTTTCGTATTGAGTAATAAGTTAGGTTTTATTGATGAGCAAGGAAAAAAAGTAATTAAAAATATGTTTGATTTGATCCCAAATTATAAACAATTATGCATTTTTCATGATGGATATGCTAGGGTAAGAATTAAAGGGAAATACGCACTCATTGATAAACTTGGTAATTATATATTAAAACCAGATTATACTGGTTTAGGTGATGTTTCCAAATTAATTTCATTTAGCAAAGGGAAACAATGGGGGTATATAAATTTAGAAGATAAATCGGTATCAATATTACCTATTTTTGATTACGCTTCTAGTTACCATTATGGTTTAGCAATTGTAGATGTTAAGTCTTTACAAGGTGTTATTAATGAAAAAGCAAAATGGATAATTCCTGCCATTTTTACAAGTATAAGTTTAATTGCAGAAAATTTCTATTTAGTATCTAATGGGGCAAAATATGGTTTGTACTCATTGTCAGGTGAGCAGCTAATTCCGCTTGAATATGATCAAATCAGAATGTTAAATAAAGATTTGTTATTACTTTATAATGGTGACGATATGCATTATTATAGTTTGATGGATCGTAAATTAATTCAAGATATAACTAAAAATGAATAGTTTTTTCTATCTTCTTGATAAATATAAATATCCAATACTAGCCGTATTGCTCACTTTTTTTGGCGCTTTATTTTACCTGTTATTTAATTCTTATGAAAAATCATGGGAAGTTGAAAGTTGGAATTTTAAAAATGAAGTGAATGTAGAAATTGCTAAAGATGATCTAGAGATTGAACCTGAAGATATTGAAATACTTTCTAATAATACACCTAAAGAAATTAAAAGTATTACGAGAGACATGAATGACACGCGACAAAAAACAATGAAAGAAGATTGGTCTGAAACTAAGCCTATGTCTTCAAAGGACATTGAGAAGTCAGTTAAAGATCTAGAAAAACAGTTTTTTAAAGAATCGGGTGGTGAGGGAAAACGTCAAAAAATTATAGAAGAAAAAATTAAAACAGAACAGAAGCTTAACCAAAAACAACAAACAAATAAATCTTCTAAAGAAGGCCAAAATAGATCAGGAGAAGATAAAGTTTTTGGTGGTAATGTGATGGTAGAATGGTCTTTAAAAGATAGAGAACCTCATGAAGGTATTGCTTCAAATATTCAAAATCCTGGTTATACTTGTGGAGAGGGTTCTTCAGGTTTTGTATTAGTTAAAATTAAAGTAGATCAAGGTGGCTTGGTAAAAGTAGCAACGGTTACTTCAAGTAGCAAAGCAAATGCATGCATGCTTGAGCAAGCTAAAAAATATGCTTTGAAGTCAAGATTTAATTATACAAAAACAGCACCCGCTGTTCAAGAAGGAGTAATTAAATATACTTTTGTATCACAATAAAAAATAGTAGTAAAATGAGTAACTATTCTTGGAAGACGATTAAAGAATACACAGATATTCGATTTGAGTATTTTGAAGGGATTGCTAAAATAACCATTAATAGACCAAGAGTTTATAATGCTTTTCGTCCTGAAACGAATATTGAAATGATTGATGCGATGAATATTGCACAAGAGCGTCAAGATATTGGTGTGATCGTACTTACAGGCGAAGGTGATAAAGCTTTTTGTTCTGGAGGTGATCAAAATGTAAAAGGTGTAGGTGGTTATGTCGGAGAAGATGGTGTGCCTAGATTGAATGTACTTGAGTTACACAAAATAATCCGCTCTATTCCAAAACCAGTTATCGCAATGGTTAATGGGTATGCGATTGGCGGAGGACATGTGTTACATGTTGTGTGTGACATTACAATTGCATCTGAAAATGCACGATTTGGACAAACAGGACCAAAAGTAGGTAGTTTCGATGCTGGTTTTGGGTCAAGTTATTTAGCGAGACACGTAGGACAAAAGAAAGCAAGAGAGATTTGGTTTTTATGTGAACAATATACGGCTGAAGAAGCTGAGAAAATGGGAATGGTAAACAAAGTTGTGCCCTTGGATCAGTTGGAAGATACAACGGTGCATTGGTGTAGAACTATGTTAAAACGAAGTCCAATGGCATTACGTATGATAAAACGTGGTTTAAATGCTGAATTAGATGGACAGAGAGGATTAATGGAGTTTGCAGGAGATGCTACCTTGATGTATTATCTAATGGACGAAGCACAAGAAGGGAAAAAAGCATTTTTAGAAAAGAGAGAGCCAAATTTCCAGCAATTCCCTAAATTTCCTTAAATAAAAATTTACAATCTTATACTAAAGCCACTTTATGTGGCTTTTTGTTTTTGAATGATTTTCCAAAATAGATTAGGAAATAATCGTTTTATGTAAACGGCTAAAATTTCTTTATTACCAATAAGAACTTCTCTTTTTTTCTTAGAAACAGCTTTTAGTATTTGTTGAACACAATCTTCTACTGACATGCCTGTTTCTTGATTGTGGTCCATTATATTATGTTTTACACCGTCACCACGTAGAGCATTGGTTGAAATAGGTGTGTTGATTTTTCCCGGACATAAAAGTGTTACTGCTATATTGTTTTTTAAATTTTCTAATGCAACACTTTCATAATAACCATGTAATGCATGTTTGGAAGCACTATAAGCGGATCGAAGGTAAAAACCGAATTTTCCTGCAATACTAGAGGTAATGACAATATGACCTGATTGATTTTTTTGAAAATGAGGAAGTATAATTTTTGATAATGCAATATTTCCAAAATAGTTGATTTCCATAATTTTTCGATCTACTTCTAAACTTGTTTCATTCGCTTCTGCACGTTGACTTACGCCACCATTATTGAATAAGATATCCAAGCGTCCATATTTATTTAAAATTTGATCAAAAGCAGCTTTAAAAGTTTCTGTTATTTCTAAATTAAGTGGTAATACATAATGTTTATCATTATTTTTTAAGTTTGATTTTATCTCCGTTAAGTTTTCACTATTTCTAGCTGACAAAATAATGATAGCATCTTTTTCTGCTAATTGTTTACATATTTCTTGACCAATTCCAGAGGAAGCTCCTGTCACCCAAATTATTTTATTCTCAAAGTAATTCATATTGTAAAATTAGAATTTTTATTTTTGTCATCAAGTCACAGAAATTATGGAACCACCAATTAAAAAAATAGAAGAAACGATTATGGGGTTTAATTACCATGAAGTACAGCAGTGGGTATTGAAAGTTGGTACAGATTTATTTATGTCATTGCTGATATTAGTTATTGGTTTTTGGTTGTCAAACATCGCATCCAAGACCTTAAAAAACATAATGAAGAAGAGTAATACCGACGAAAGTTTGGTTACTTTTTTAGGTAGTTTGACTTCTACGGCATTGAAGTTGTTGGTTGTTGTAACTAGTATTACCCAATTCGGTATTCAGATGACTTCTTTTGTTGCACTTTTAGGTGCAGCTGGTTTAGCAATAGGGATGGCATTTTCAGGTACTTTATCAAACTTTGCTGGAGGAGTAATGATTTTGGTTTTTAAACCGTTTAAGGTTGGTGATTTCATTCAGGCTCAAACAGTATCTGGAAAAGTAAAGGAAATACAGATTTTTAACACGCATTTATATACTGCTGATAATAAGGTTGTAATACTACCAAATGGTCCTATTGCAAATGGAAATATTATCAATTTTACAAAAGCGGATGTGAGAAGAATAGATTTGACTTTTCATTTAACAATCGGTGATTCATTTGATAAGGCTAAAGATATGTTGTTGGCAATCGTTTCTGAAGAACAACGTATTGTAAATGAGCCACAGCCATTTGTAGGTTTAGGAGCAATCGCCACAAAATCGATAGAAGTACATTTAAAAGTTTGGGTAAATACAGATGATTATAATTCGGTTATGTATGATTTAAATGAAAGTATTTATAAATCGCTGACCGAAGCAGAGTTTCATTTCCTAGTAGATTGAGTTGATGGATAAAAATTTAATTGTTGATTACATCAATCAAAATCATTTTGGTAAACTGTTGGGAATGGATTTTGAGGTCCTTTCTCCAGGAGTAATTGAATATAAAATGATTGTTGAGGAAAAACATTTAGCAACTCCATTCGCTGCTCATGGTGGTGCAATTGCTTCTTTAATCGATGCTTCATTAGGTGTTGCTTGTTTGAGTAAAGTTTTTAGTGAAGCTAAAGTTGTTTCGACTATTGAGTTTTCAATGAAATTTCATAAACCTGCGTTGAAAGGTAGATTGTTAATTGCAAAAGCATCTGTTATTTCAGCAGGTAAAAGAATTCTTGTTTCTGAATCAAAAATTTACGATCGAGAAGAATTGATTGCTTCAGCATCTGGGACTTTCAATGCTTATCCAAAAGAAAAAGCAGGTTATTAGTTGATAATAAATTATGAATGATGAATTAACTTACTTTTTTTAAAAAAGTTTTTGAAGTTCCTCTATCAAATATTCTGTTGTGATTTCACTTGGCAGTTTTTCGAATTCAGCAGTTAATTCAAATATTTTTGAAGATAAATCAATTGCGGTAGCGTTTTCCTCTACTTGACTTGCAGCTAAGTTTATTAATTGAATGATTTGTTCTTTCGAATCTTTTACCATTTTCCAACCCTGAGGGGAAACAAAAACTTGCTGGGCAATATTGTGTTCGTATTCACTTCTTATCGTGCTTAATAAATCTTGTTGTAACTGTTTTGCTGATTGATAATTCCCAAATTTTCTCATTACCAATGAATTTGGTGAGATTCTTTCAAGAAATAATACCAATCGTTGGTAAGCATCAATCCTATGGGGTAAAATTAGTTTGACTGTTTCATTTTGATTGTTAACAGGTTGTTGAGTTGGTTGCGAAGTTTGAATAGTAATTGGTTGTGGTGAATGAGTTGACTCTTTTTTAGAAGTCAAGATAAAAATAATCAGTGCAGTTAACGATAATATTGGAACTATGATTCCTATTAATTCTACTATTTCCATCTGTTTGATTTTAATATATGCAAATGAACGAAAAAAAAACGGTAATTATTATTCAAAACAATATAGAATCTAAATTTGATTCTACTTTAAAATAATTCATTCTAGATTTAAATACTAATTTTACAGCACTATTTATTTACCATGAAATATATTTTATTTTTAACTCTATTATTAACAAATTTTATTTTATTATCTCAAACGATTATTTCTGGAGAGGTAAAAGATAAACAAGGAAAACCGATTCCTTTTGCAACAGTTTTCTTAAAAGCTAATCGAGTAGGAGGTGTAACAACAAATGAAGGTAAATTTAGTTTTAATGCTAAAAATTCAGGGAGTGATACATTGGTTATTAATTCTGTAGGTTTTGAGCAATATAAAAAATTATTAGTGTTTGAAGGAGCAGAAATTTCCTTGTCAGTAGTTTTAAAATCTAAAGTAAAACAATTAAAAACCATTGTAATTAATGCAGGAACCATTGAGGCAACTAATGAAAGAACAGTTGCTGTTTTAAGACCTTTAGATATTGTTACAACAGCAGGTGGGCAAGGAGATATTGTTGGTGCAATTCAAACCTTACCTGGTGTTCAACGAAATGGAGGGGATCAAACTGGGCTACAAGTACGTGGTGGTGATGTTAATGAAAGTAATGTAGTGATTGATGGTATGATTGCTCAAAACGCTTTTAATAGTTCAATTCCTGGGGTTTCTCAACGAAGTCGATTTAATCCTTTTCAGTTTAAAGGGACTGCTTTCAGTAGTGGTGGATATTCAGCAAGATACGGACAGGCTCTTTCTGCAATATTAGATTTACAAACCAATGATTTACCTGAGAAAAGCAATGTCAATGCAGGGTTAAATATGGCGGGAGTATCATTATCGGGCTCTAAACTTATGGGCAATAATGCAGTAGAATATAGCGGTAATTATCTAAATTTATCTCCTTTTTATGGTGTTACACCAACCAATGTGAATTTTTATAAAGTGCCAGAAGGTGGTTCTTTTTCCACACGATACATCTCGAAACTAGATAGCAGCAAAGGGATTTTTAAAATGAATTTTTCACGTTCCTATAATAAAACGGGAGTAGAGATTCCAAATCCATCTGTAGCTGGAGAAAAAATCAAGTTCGGTATCGAAAATAATAATACCTATTTAAACTCTTCTTTTAGATACAATGTGCGTCCTGGTAAACGTTTTTTTACATCGATATCTTATAGTGATAATAGTGATAATATTCAGTTTGGCGTAGCTCCATTGATTAGAAAAGACAGTAGATTGCAAGGACGTGCCGAGATGAAAAGTGATATCGGAGAAAAATATGATTACACTACTGGAGTTGAATACCAGCATATTCAATACGAACAAAAATTTGATACCTTGTTAGTTGGATATACTGAAACGATGGGTGCTTTTTATTACGAAGGTGAGTATAAACCAGGTTCAAAATTTGCTTTTAAACCTGGTGTAAGGGTAGAATATTCTGCTTTGTTGAAAAAAGGAAATGTTTCGCCAAGATTTGCTTTTGCTTATAAATCTTCTGAAAATGGACAGTTTTCATTTGCAAGCGGTATCTTTTATCAAACTGCTAATTCTAATTATTTACTTAGTGGTTATAAACCTGATTTTCAAATTTCAACACATTATATGTTGAATTATCAATGGATAAAAAGTAGTAGGGTGTTTAGAATTGAGGGATATTATAAAGACTATAAGCAATTGATTTCAGAGAAAAGTACCAGCTATACACCTAATCAATTTCGTTTCGTGTATGGTCAAGTAGATAATTCAGGGAGCGGGTATGCACAAGGGATTGATTTCTTTTGGAGAGATAAAGATTTAGCTAAAAATTTAGATTATTGGATTTCTTATAGTTATGTCGATACCAAAAGAATGTATCAAAATTATATTTCAAAAGCAACACCTGATTATGTTTCACCACATAATCTAAATATTGTTATGAAGTATTTAGTGGAAAAAATATCTACTAATTTCTCATTCACATATAGTTATGCAAGTGGAAGACCTTATTATAATCCTAATAATCCTGTGTTTTTGGGTGATAGAACGAAAGATTACCAAAATTTAGCGTTAACCGCATCCTATTTAAAGACATTCAAGAAAAAAGTATTTGCTGTTTTTTACGTGAGTTTGGATAATATATTAAATACAAAGAATGTATTAGGTTATCGTTACTCTGCCGATGGATCACAACGATTTGAAGTATTACCTCCATTGTATAGAGCGGTGTTTGTTGGAATGAATTTCTCGTTTAGTCAGTTTAATCAAGATGAATTATAATAAATAAAAAAGTATCATTATGAAAACAAGAGTTTTAATAGCAATCTTTTCTGTGTTTCAATTTATTAATGTTTCTGCGCAAACATTAGAAGAACAATTAAACCAAGTCTATCTAATTGCAGATACAGCAAAGTCTTCTGAACTTCAAAATCAATTATCTTCTCAATTTGAATTAATTGCAATGATGAATCCGGATAGTTATGCTGCAAATTATTACGCTGCATTATCAAAAGCGATGCTTTCCTATACAGGAAAAGATCAAAAATCGAGGGATGAATTATTGGATTTGGCAGATCAGTTTTATGAAAAAGTTAAAACGTTAGAACAAACCAATCAAGAAACATTTGTATTGGGAGCTCTATTAGCAAATGCAAGACTTTCAGTAGATGGTGGAAGCCGCTGGAAAGAACAAGGGGAGATTTTTGAGAAGAATTTAACTGCTGCTAGGGCAATTAATCCTAATAATCCAAGAATTGCACATCTGAAAGGTGTAGCAGTATTTTTTACTCCCAAAATGTTTGGAGGAGGAAAGAAAAATGCTTTAGAATACCTATTAAAAGCAGAGGAGTTATATAAGCTAGAAACTGAAGCCTCAGTTCTAAAACCACATTGGGGTTCTAGAAGAAATTCTTATTATATTGGTATGTGTAAAGAAGAAAAATAGTTAGAAATATAAATAAAATCAATTTAGTTTCAAAATAGACTCAAGAACACCATCCCAAAGTTTTTTGCGTTGTTCTAGTGAGCGTATAATATATAAAAGAGATTCATCCCATTTCGCTTTATCATTTCCACACAATTCTTCAACCATTTCTATTGCTAAATGACTATGATGATCGCCATCTACTTCTATATGCCTATCTAAATAATATTTAAGTTTTGTAATAGTATTTGGGAATCGTTCATTTAATTCTGATACTAAAGAATAAAACATATTTGGAATTAAATCTTCTCTACCAAAAGTGAAAATAGCAGCCTGTAAGTAATCTTTATTTGTATTTATTGTTTCAAATGAAAATTCTACAAACGTTTGTGCACTTTTAGGAGTATTCGCAGTGGAAAAACTTTCAGTTAAACTGTTTGATTTTTTTAAAGTATCACAAAAAGTTAATATGTGAGTGGTATCCGTTTTTGCTTGTATCATAGCATCCAAATACATTTCAAAGTGACTTTTACGCACACCCTCTGAATCTACGTCAGATTCTTCACCAACTACTATTTCATTAATTAAAAAACGTGTATTCGGTGAACCTTTAGGAAACCAAGGAACATTGGTTTCAGTAAGGTTATTTTGAAGAGATTTAAGAATAGACATGAAATCCCAAACTGCATAAACATGATGCTGCATAAATACACCAATGTGCTCAATATTATTGATTTCTTTAAAAAGTTGATGATTAACTATTTCATCTCTTAAGGGTTGAATTTTTTCTTGGATTTCTTTTATGTAAGGATTCATTTTTTATTCTTTTTTAAATCACGTAAACGCATGAAAGGTTGTTCTATTAGTACATATAACAAATATGAGAGGCAAATTGTTACAAACCAAAAATAAATATATTCCCATTTCCAAGTTTCTGTGCATTGATGCAGTCCTCGTAAATTGTCGTGTAATCCAAATTTGATAAATATATGTACGACAATCGTCAAGTTCGTTAAGTACATCGAGTAAGATACTAAACTGATGAATGTTATCGGTTTAGAAAATAGTTTCGGACCTGATTTTAATTGAGAGAAATAAGGTAGGGTGCAAAAAACTATAAACGATTTGATTACAGGCAACATCACAAAACTGTATTCATCGTGTCGATGGCTGATATAATATTTAAGTATATACATTAATGGTAAGGCTAAAAGTGGAATTATTAGCAACGATGCTTTTTTCCAAGTTTTAGGGTAGTATTGCGCAACGAACGCACCTAACACACCAAACATAATTGCATCTAATCGTGGTAGTACTTGATAGGTAATTATTTCACTTACGTTATGTAAATATTTGCTGAACGCTTCTTTGTCCAATCTGTTTGGAACAG
>CANGZT010000026.1 GCA_947458955.1 Flavobacteriia bacterium
GCACAAATGAAAAAATCTGAATCTGGTGCTTATGGTCCATTTCAGTTAATGCCTTCTGTGGCTAGAGCTTATGGTCTAAAAGTAAATAACTATATTGACGAACGCGCTGACTTTAAACGTTCTGCATACGGTGCAGCGAAATTAATTAAACAAGTTTGTATTCCAGAAGCGAAAAATATATTGAATAGACACAATATTTCCTTTAATGAATCGGATTTATGGTTTCGATTATTTGTAATGCACGTTTATCACGCTGGTTCAGGAAACGTTTCAGCTGTGATGCGGAAAATTCAGCCTACAACAGGTGGACAAGAATTAATTCAAAAAATGTGGACTACAAGTGCTGGTGCTTTTGGTAATTCTTCACAGAATTATACTCAAATTACCCTTGCAGCCCATCTAGTATTAAATGATATTTTGAAAGAAGACATTTAATAATTCAACAGCTCTCCTAAACTCGTTTTCACCTTGTCTGCATTAGTTAATAATGCAGCTTCTAATGTTGAATTTAAAGGTATTGCAGGAGTATCAACTGAACCAACTATTTTGATTGGTGCATCTAAAAATTCAAAATTATCTCGTTGAATTCTTCCCGCTAAACCAAGTGTAAAGGTAGCTTCAATAGATTCTTCTGTAACTAATATTGCTTTATTGTGTTTTCTAACAACCTGATTAATAGCATCAAAATCTATAGGGTTCAAGGTTCTTAAATCAATAATTTCGACTCTTCCTTCAAAGTGTTTTTCGGCTTCTAATGCCCAATATACTCCCCTACCATAAGTAATTAAAGCACAAGTTTCACCTTTTTCAACTTTCGTTGCATCAGCTTCTTTAACGACTCTTGCTTTACCAAAGGGTATTACATATTCTTCATCTGGCTCAACCGACATAGCCCCTTCAGTTCCAGGAATTTTAGACCAATATAATCCTTTATGCTCTAAAATAACAACAGGATTCGGATCATAAAATGCCGATTTCATTAAACCTTTCAAATCAGCCCCCGTTGATGGATAAGCTACCTTTATCCCTCTGATATTTGTCAAAACAGACTCTACACTTGATGAATGATAAGGTCCTCCTGAACCATATGCACCGATTGGAACACGAATGATACAACTTACAGGCCATTTACCATTTGACAAATAATATGAACGACTTACTTCTGTAAATAACTGGTTTAATCCTGGCCAAATATAATCTGCAAACTGAACTTCAACAATAGGTTTTAAACCTACAGCAGACATTCCAACGGTACTACCAATGATAAATGCTTCTTGGATTGGCGTATTAAAGACACGATCATCTCCGAAAGTTTGTGCTAATGTTGCAGCTTCTCTAAATACACCTCCTAATCTTCCACCGACATCTTGACCATATAATAAGGCTTCCGGATGCTTTGACATCAATTCCCTCACAGCGAATAAAGCACTATCCACCATTACCGTTTTCCTTTTTCCCTGAGGTGCTCTTTCTCCTATTTCTTCAGTAATTGGTGTAGGTGCAAAAATATGATCTTGAATCGAAGATGGATCTGGATCTTCTGCATTTAACGCTTTATCATAACATTCATCAACATAAATAGATACTTCTTTCTCAATAGTATCAATTTCAGAAGGTGTAACCCCAAGCGTGTACAATTTCGTCATTAATTTTGGATAGGGATCTCTGGTTGCTGCCTCTTCTAAATCATCACGATACCATTCTTTTCTTACACCGGATGTATGATGACCTAATAGAGGAACTTTAGCATGAACTATAAATGGACGTCTTTCTTTTCTTATAATTTCTAAAACTTCTTGAATTGTAGAATAAGACTCTTCAAAATTACTTCCATCTACAGATCTCACCTCAATTCCGTGAAATCCTTGTGCATAACCTGTAATATCTTGTGCTCTCGTTTCTTTTGCATTTGCAGAAATATCCCAACCATTATCTTGAACTAAATATAAAATAGGGAATTGTTTCAGCGTAGCCATCTGAAAAGCCTCTGCTACTTCACCTTCAGTACAAGAAGCATCTCCTAGAGAACAAACAACAACTGGATTTAATCCATTGTAATCTTTGCTCAATCCTAATTTCTCTTTATATTGAATTCCCATCGCAACACCTGTTGTAGGAATTGCTTGCATCCCTGTAGCCGATGATTGATGAGGAATTTTAGGCATATCCGCTCTATTCAATGATGGATGAGAATAATAGGTTCTACCTCCTGAGAATGGATCATCTTTCTTTGCAAAAACTTGAAGCATTAACTCATAAGGAGTCATACCAATACCTAACAATATACTATCATCACGATAATAGGGAGCAACCCAATCTTGTTGTAATAATTGAGTACCTAAAGCTAACTGAATTGCTTCGTGTCCTCTAGAAGTTGCATGGACATATTTAGATGTAATTTCTTTATTTGCTTCGTATTTTTCAGCCATCGTTTTAGCAGTAGCCATTAAACGAAAAGCCTTTAAAAATATATCTTTTGAAATTGGTTGTGACATACTATTTACTTGTTATTCTCCAAAATATAAGTTAGAACTTTCTCCATCAAGTGTACCCTATCTCTTCCCATTACATTATGTTTATGCATGGGGTATGGAAAGAAATCAACTTGTACTCCTGCTTCTACAAACTTTTTTATCAAGGCATAATTATGTTGCATTACTACTACATCATCTGCAGTACCATGAATAAGCAGTAAATCTCCTTTTAAATTTTTTACATAATTCAACAAACTAGCTTTTTCATATCCTTTTGGATTTTCATTTGGCATATCCATGTACCTTTCACCATACATAATTTCATAAAATTTCCAGTCAGTTACTGGTCCTCCAGCAACCCCAACTTTAAATACACCCGCATTTCTTAACATCATGGAGGTAGTCATAAAACCACCAAAACTCCAACCATGAATTGCTAAACGGTTTGTATCAACAAACTTTAATGATTTAAGATATTTAATACCTGCTAATTGATCTTCCATTTCTATAGTACCAAGTTGTCTATGAATCACACTTTCAAATTCAAAACCTCGATTGGAGGATCCTCTATTGTCAACTGTAAATACAAGATAACCTTTTTCAGCCATCCAATGCATCCATAAATTCGACCCATCTAACCATTCATTTTGAATCATTTGAGCGTGTGGCCCACCATATACATACACCATTACTGGATATTTTTTTGAAGGATCAAAATGACTTGGTTTGATTAAACGAGTATATAAAGTAGTAACTCCATCATTCGCTTTAATTTGTCCTATTTCTGTTTCTCCGATTGCATATTCAGCTAATTTATTTTGGCCTTTAACCAATTCTTTTAAAACTTTCCCATTTGCATCCAAAATTTGAGATATTGAAGGTTCAGAATGATTTGAATATTCATCAAAGAAATACTTACCATCCAAACCTATGGTTAATGTATGATTACCAGAGATATTTGTAATTTCACGTTGTCTACCTTTTAATGAAACAGCAAAATATTTAAAATCTAATGGACTAGAACCTGTTGCCGAAAAAACAATTTCTTTACCGTTATTAATCGAACCAATAATATTTTTAGTAACAAACTTATTTTTTGTTAATTGCAACTTGAGTTTACCATTCCAATCGTAATAATATAAATTATTAAATCCATCCTTTTGACTAATCCATATAAAATCATTATTAGAATTCGAAGGAAAAAAAACAGGATTTTCTGGTTCTACCCATTTCTCATTTTTTTCATCAAA
Source organism: Flavobacteriia bacterium (assembly GCA_947458955.1). GTDB lineage: Bacteria > Bacteroidota > Bacteroidia > Flavobacteriales_D > Crocinitomicaceae > CANHVK01. Next base: position 3,725 of record CANGZT010000026.1, read on the forward strand.
CAAAGTTTTAACAAAAGCTCCATTTTCAGCATCATATACATTTAACCAGAAATGATTTTGTTCTCTGTTTATCTCAACAACAACCAAAAATTTCTCATCTGGTGTCCATGCTAAATTCGTTAAATAATCATCTGACTTATTTCTTGGAGAGATAAATACTGTTTTTTTGGATTTCAGATCATAAACTCCAACCTTAGGCTTTTCCGAAGCTTGTCCTGCCATTGGATATTTAATAGAATTAAGACTTCCTGGAATTGTTTCAATATCAAGCAAAGGGTAATCAGCAACTTCAGATTGGTCTTTTTGATAAAAAGCAATTTTAGAATTTTTAGCAGACCAAAAAATACCCTTGCTTATTCCAAATTCATTTCTTGCAATATGTTGCCCAGAGACTATTGATTTATTTAAATTATTCGTGATAGAAATTTGGTTTGTATCATCTAGATAAAAAAGGTTGTTTTCTTTAGTGAAGGCAATTAATTTATTTTTATTATCAATCGTTATATTTTCAGCTTTTTCATCTAATTCAAAAAATAATTTCCCTTCCTTTTTAAACGGATTAAAAACAAAGTATTTGTTTCCATTATTAAAAATAAATTGCTCTTTACTAAACCATTTCAACCCTCCAATGAATCTAATTTCAGTTTTGAGAATTTCTGAAATCTCTTTTGTATCCGTAACTTTTTTTGGGGAAAAATCACCTACTTTCGAAGAATAAATAATAGAAAACTTGTTATCAAAGTATGAATATGTTGAAGTTTCAGGAATCCAACTAAAACCATAAAGTTTTTCTGGGGCAAGAGACCTATATTGTTGAAGAACAGCATCACTTAATGTAAGTTCTTTTTTTTGAGAAAAAAGAATTGTGGAAAATAAAATTAGTGAATTGAAGACAAAAAATTTCATTCTTAAAATTTAAAGGTTTTACATCTATTCGATAAAAAATCAAATACGAGGTAAAGATAAAATTGTTTCGTCTAATGGTGATTGATTGTTAACAAAAGAAAAGGTAATTTTTAAAAACTAATTTTTAGTTTTCTTATTAATCATTAAATCAAAAGAAGTAGAATCTTTAATTTTTGTTACATACAGATCCAAGTTAGAATCGGTATGAATTAATTTATAACCACCTGCATAAATTAGAATATCAGGAAACTCGTTTTTTATTTTTGAAAAATAAGTCACAATAGATTTATCATCCATCGCTGTAACAACGGACGTTACTAAAACGCTAGGTTGATATTTTTTAATACATTGAAAAAGTGAATCTAAAGGTAAACTTTGACCTAAGTAAATCGTTTTTTTGCCTTGATTTCTCAAAACATAATTATAAAAAAGAACACCTAATTCGTGCCATTCATTCTCAGGTAGGTAAATGAAATAAACATCATCAGATTCTGTGATGGAAAGTTTATCTGTTTCAACGATAATTTTTTGTCTAATTAAATGCGTAACAAAATGTTCCTGAGCAGGATTGATCGAGCCTACGACCCACATGACACCTATTTTATCGAGAAAAGTAAGTAGAAATTTATCAAACGTGTGAAAAAGTCCAAATTCGGATATAAGTTCATTTAAAGTTTCAGAAAAAAGTCTTTCGTCCATCTGAACAAGAGCAAGTAATAAAACTTCAAAGTAATGATCTTGAGTATTACTAGATTTGTTTAGCGTTTCGATTTTAGAGTTAATCTCATCGCTAGACATTTCAGCAATTCTAGAAATTTTAACACCATTTTTATTTAGAAGAGCAACTTTAAGTATAAAAGCCAATTCTTCGTCAGAATAATACCTTATTGAAGTATTAGACCTAGAAGGTTCCAATAAATTATATCTCTGTTCCCAAATTCTTATTGTGTGAGCTTTTATTCCTGTTAATTGCTCTAAATCACGAATTTTGTACTCTCCCATAGCTATCAAAACAAAACAAATAAAAAATTGTTTAAGACTTAACTTCTAAAATTTATTTTTTTGATACAGTTTTGCTCAACTTCAATTATAATGAATTACTTTATATTTGCATTATTAATTAAATAAAACTTTAACGAACTAATTTAATTCTGATGAAGGCTAGCTTATTTTTCCTTTTTGGTATTTTTTTAATGTTATCATCTTGTTCTGAAAAATCTATTGATAATGAGAATGAAAGTATAAATCTTTATGACTTTACTCCATTAAACTTGAATGAATATGAAATCCCGGCAACTATTTTATTGCCAGATGAAACTTTCAATATAGGTGCATCAACTAAAGTAGAAGTTAATCATGTTGAAGGAGATTTCAAATGGGATATTGCTATAGGTCCAAATTTTAAATTTAGAATTGATGATTGGGGAGACGATAAACAAATACTTCAAGCCGAGAAAGACAAATTACAGAATCTTGAATTTTATGAAATTTCTTACCTAAAAAACACAGATAATTTAATTATTTATAAAAGAGAATTAAAAGTTAGTGGTAGTAAAAAAGCATCTAATAAAGTTGGTACAGAACACATAACTTATCATATTTGCCAAATGAAAGAAATTAATGGAATCGTTTATCTGTTTAAAAACAATGATGAAGGTTCTTCTAAGAGAATTGTCGATTTGCTTGAAAAATCATTCGAATCATTAAAAACTAACAGTCAAAATTCTTAAATTATGGTTATATCAAGAGAAAGTATATTAGTAATTCTTAAAAATGTTATAGAACCTGATCTTAAGAAAGATTTAGTTTCTGGAAATTTGGTTGAAAATATTGAATTTACAGATTCATCAATCAAACTTGAAGTTTATATCAGTAACCCTGCATTGCATGCTAGAAAAAGACTTCAAGAAGTTATAGAATATAACTTAAAACAATCATTTGGAAACTCCATTGAATACATCACTATCATTAAAGGTTTACCTGCTGAAAGTCAAGCCGCAAGAAGAAAAGTACTTCCTGATGTCAAAAATATAATAGCTGTTGCTTCTGGAAAAGGTGGTGTTGGAAAATCTACTGTAACCGCAAATTTAGCAGGTGGACTAACAAAACTAGGTTATAAGGTGGGTATTGTAGATGCAGATATTTATGGGCCTTCTATGCCTACTATGTTTGATGTAGTCGGAGAAAGACCATCTATGATTGATATTGATGGCGTTGGTAAAATCAACCCTGTTGAAAATTTAGGGATAAAACTTTTATCCATTGGTTTTTTTACTGATCAAGATAATGCTGTTGTATGGAGAGGACCTATGGCAGCAAAGGCATTGACTCAGATGTTTACTGATGCTCACTGGGGAGAACTTGATTATTTGCTTATTGACCTACCTCCTGGTACTGGAGATATTCATTTATCTTTAGTGCAGACAGTTCCACTAGATGGTGCCGTAATAGTTAGTACCCCTCAAGAAGTAGCGCTAGCTGATGCTAGAAAAGGGGTAAATATGTTTAAATTAGATAATATAAATGTACCAGTATTAGGAATTGTTGAAAATATGGCGTGGTTTACACCTGCAGAACTACCTAATAATAAATACTATATTTTCGGTAGAGATGGTGCAAAAAACCTTGCTGAAGGTATGAAAGTACCTTTCCTTGGCCACATTCCACTTGTGCAAAGTGTAAGAGAAGCGGGAGATGTAGGTAGACCAGCTGTTTTTCAAGACAACACCCCTACCTCTGATGCTTTTGAAGCATTAACGAATACCTTCATAAAAACCTTAGAAACGATAAAAAAATAATGACACGTACTAAAGCTGAATTAATAGAAATCGTAAATCAATCCATTGAACAGCTTCGTCCTTTTTTAAATGCAGATGGAGGCGATATGGAATTACATGAAATCACTATTGAAGGTGTTGTAAAAGTTAAGTTATTAGGTGCTTGCAGCTCTTGTACAATGAGTATGATGACTTTAAAAGCGGGATTAGAAGAAGCATTAAAAAAAGTTGCGCCTGAAATAATTGGGGTTGAATCAGTAGAAAATGTAGAAACAACTATAAACTAAAAAAGAGTGCTTTTAAGCACTCTTTTTTAGTTTATAAATGAAAATATTTACTTAGCAGCTGCGAATTTATCTGCAACAACAGACCAATTAATTACATTAAAAAATGCATTAATATAGTCAGGTCTTCTATTTTGGTAATGTAAATAATAAGCATGTTCCCAAACATCCATAGCTAAAATTGGAGTTCCTTTGCAACCCTCTCCCATAAGTGGATTATCTTGATTAGCTGTGGAACAAACTACTAATTTACCATTTTCAACACACAACCAAGCCCAACCAGAACCAAAACGAGTAGCACCTGCTTTTGCAAATTCTTCTTTGAAAGCATCAAAAGAACCAAAAGCAGCGTTGATAGCGTCAGCTAATTCACCAGTTGGTTGTCCTCCTGCATTAGGAGCCATTACCTCCCAAAATAAGTTATGATTCCAAAAACCACCACCATTATTTCTAACAGCTGGTTTATCAGCGCAATTTTGAAGAATTTCTTCAATTGTTTTTCCTTCCAAATCTGTACCTGCAATTGCAGCATTCAAATTTGTAATGTAAGCCTGATGATGTTTAGAATGGTGGATTTCCATTGTTCTTGCATCAATATGAGGCTCTAATGCATCGTATGCATAAGGTAATTTTGGTAATTCAAAAGCCATTGTAATAAATTTTAATTTTAGATGTGTAAATTTAAATGTTTATCATTAATCAAACACGCTTTCAAAAATTTTGTTCGCTATTTTTTTATGTATTTTTGTATACTTAAAAATCGAAACAAAATGAAAAATTTATTTTTTGTCATAGCACTTTTACTTGGTTTCAGTGTTATTAGTTGTAAATCTAATGAAGAACCGAAGTCTAAAACTAAACCAGGGATAGAAATGTCTGAAGAAGATAAAGCCTTAGAAGAAGAAATGGAAAAATTAGACGAGGATGTCGAAGAATTAGATACTTTAGTTGAAATTTTAAAAAGATAAAACATGAACGCTTTAATTCACGCACATTCAGGCTTAAGATGGATCGCATTGATCTTAATTATTTTTGCTATTGTAAATGCATTTACAAAAAAAGGAACATCATTGTATGAAAAGAAAGACAAAATGATTAATCTTTTTGCTATGATTTCACTTCACACTCAATTATTAATTGGATTCATTTTATATTTTAAAAGTGGTAAAGTTAGTTTTGAACCAGGATGGATGAAAAATGCAATGACTCGATTCTATGGTATGGAACATGTACTAATGATGGTCGCTGCTATCGTAATTATTACGATTGGACGTAAAAAAGCCGAAAAAGCAGAAGCCCCTTTTACAAAACACCAATACATTGCTAAATGGTATTTAATTGGTTTAATTATTTTATTAGCAGGTATTCCTTGGCCTTTTAGAGCAAATTTAGCAGCTGCATGGTTTTAAATAACACTTTATGTATTAGTCTATTTCTATTGTTGATTGCTTGTAATACAGATAATCAATCAACAATAGATACCAATTCAAAAGACAATACACCATCTAATCCAAAAGCCTTATATGCTATACATTGTGATGCTTGTCACGGTGTTGATGGTAAAGCAGGTGTCTCAGGAGCTGCAAACTTGTCAATTAGTAAACTTTCTGACAAAGAAATTGAAAACACAATTTTAAATGGGAATGAAAAAGGGATGATGCCCTTTAAAGATATGATTACAAACCCTAAGGATATTAAGTCTTTAGTAGATTACGTTAAAACGTTAAGAAAATAAATGAGCGAAGGACATGTAACTGTTGATGCAGTTGAAGAAGATTGCGTTCTTGTTGGGGTAATTACACAACAAGTTAGTGAAGAAACCGCTACAGAACACTTAGATGAGCTAGAATTTTTGGCATTGACTGCTGGAGCTATTACCAAAAACAGATTTATACAAAAGTTAACTCTACCTAACCCTAAAACATTTGTTGGTTCTGGAAAACTAGAGGAAATCAAAGAATTCATACAAGCAGAAAATATTAAATTGGTCATTTTTGACGATGAATTATCACCCTCTCAACTTAGAAATATTGAACGAGAATTAGAATGTAAAATTCTTGATAGAAACATTTTAATCTTAGATATTTTTGCTAGCAGAGCAAGAACCTCACATGCTAAAACTCAAGTTGAACTTGCTCAACTACAATATATGCTTCCTCGATTGACCCGAATGTGGACCCACCTTGAAAGACAAAAAGGAGGTATTGGTTTAAGAGGTCCAGGTGAAAGTCAGATAGAGAGCGACCGACGAGTTATACAAATGAGAATCGCTTTGATGAAAGAAAAACTCAAAGAGATAGACAAACAAATGGCAACTCAACGAAGTAATCGAGGACAAATTGTTCGTGTAGCTTTAGTGGGTTATACTAACGTTGGCAAAAGTACGATTATGAACATGTTGAGTAAATCAGATGTTTTTGCTGAAAACAAATTATTCGCAACACTTGATACGACTGTGCGAAAAGTAGTAATTGATAATCTGCCTTTTTTACTTACAGACACCGTTGGATTTATCAGAAAGCTACCTCATCAATTGATTGAATCTTTCAAATCTACCTTAGATGAAGTAAGAGAAGCAGATTTATTAGTGCATGTTTTAGACATTTCTCACCCCAACTTTGAAGAACATTACAATGTGGTAAACGAAACTATTGCTGAGCTAGAAGACACCGAAAAACCGACAATTTTAGTATTTAACAAAATTGATGCTTACAATCATGTTCCAAAACAAGAAGATGATCCCTCACCTATTTTGAGAGAAAATATTTCGTTAGAGGAATTGAAAAAAACTTGGATGTCAAAAATGAACAATAAAAATTGTGTGTTCATTTCAGCTGAAAATAAAGATAATATCGAAGAATTAAAACATACTATTTACGAAGCAGTAAAAGAAATTTTTAAGGTAAGATATCCCTATCATCACTTTTTATATTAAAAACATATTCTATTTAAGATTGTTAAATTAGATATGAATTGGCTAGAAAAACACAAAACCAAAATACTTATCGGAATCGTGATTCTTTTTCACTTTGTAGGGAGTATCGGTTTATCATTAGCAAAACATAAATCTTATTTTTTAAGTCTTAGTCCTTACAATCTTCTGTTGTCATTCATTGTTGTCATTCTAGCTGCTAAAAACAAAAAGGCAGCCTTTTTCATTTTTATCTCAATAGTTTTTGTTTTAGGTTATTTAGTTGAATGGATAGGTGTCCATACGCATTTGTTATTTGGTAATTACAGTTATGGTAACAATTTAGGTGTCAAAATTTTTGAAATACCACCCATCATCGGTATAAATTGGGTAGTACTCATTTTGGTAACTCATAGTGTTGCACTAACATTGACTAAAAGTAAATTATTTACACCTATTTTAGCTTCTTTGTTTATGGTAGGTTTAGACATATTTATTGAACCAGTCGCAATAAAATCAGACTATTGGGTTTGGAAAAATAATGTAATTCCTTTTTATAATTATGTTTGTTGGTTTTTTATTTCATTGATAATTCATTTTATTTATCAGAAAATAAAGTTAACTGAACAAAATAGTGTGTATAATTGTCTATATATTGTATTAGTAGTGTTTTTTTCACTTCAACTAATTCATTTATAGATCTTATTTTAATTTATTATCAATATGTATTGGTGGGGTCCTCTTGTAATGTTTGTCAGCTTTGTTGGAATGGAATTTATGGCCTGGGCAACACACAAGTTTTTAATGCATGGGTGGATGTGGTATTTCCATGAAGACCATCATGATGTTAAACCTAGATTTTTTGAACGCAACGATGTTTTCTTTTTAATTTATGCTATTCCTTCGTGGTTATGTATCATGTTAGGAATGATGAATGATAATTACGTTCCTGTTTGGTTGGGTTATGGTATCGCATTGTATGGTTTTACTTATTTCATGATACATGATGTCTATATTCACAGAAGATTTAAGTGGCTTAGAGATATTGACCATCCTTATTTTATGGCTATTCGAAAAGCACATAAAGTTCATCACAAACATATTGGCAAAGAACATGGAGAATGTTTTGGCATGTTGGTGGTACCAAGAAAATATTATAAAGAAGCAAAATTAATTTTTGAACGAAAAAAACCAGTAGTATGAGTTTGTATGGTTGGGTAATGATCTGTACTATTCTTGGCCCTCTCACCCTGAGTTTTGATAAAAAAGTTCATTTTCATACTTACTTCTCTTCTCTTTTCAAGTCAATATTTCCCATTTCTTTTATTTTCATTATATGGGATATTTTATTTACAAAAAACCAAATCTGGGGGTTTACAAAAGAATATATTTCAACCATCAAACTAGTTAATCTTCCCATTGAGGAAGTGCTTTTTTTTATATTAGTTCCATTTGCATGTGTCTTCATCTATGAAGTTGTAAAATATTATTTTCCAAATTTGAAAGTTTCAAAGTTCATCAAACCATTTAATTTAACATTTATAGGGTTAGGAATTATTCTCATAATTAGAGGAATTGGAAATTGGTACACCTGTTCTGCAGTTACCACAGGAATTTTGTTGGTACTGATATTTGGAGTTTATTTAAAAAAAGATTGGTATGGTTGGTTTGTGATTGCTTTTTTAGTGGCCTTAATTCCATTCTTAATAGTAAATGGAATTTTAACTGGAGCAGTTACATCAAAACCAATTGTTTGGTATAGTGAAAAACACATTGTTGGTTGGAGAATTATCACAATACCCGTTGAAGATATCTATTATAATATGACTTTATTACTACCAATTACTGCGATTTTTGAGTCCCTTAAAAAGAATAAACGCGAAAGCTAGTTTATTCATTTTATCTTTGTAAAATGTTTGATATTGAAAAAAACATTTATGAAATAAATTCTGAAAAAGATTTTGAAAAATTGTCTTTAGAAATTTATAAATTTCAATCAATACACAATTCTGTTTATAAATCATTTATAAAACAATTAAACAGATCTAACCCTAAAACAATCAAAGACATTCCTTTTTTACCTATCTCATTTTTTAAAACACATAATATACGAACGAATACTTTCGAAATTGAACAAACATTTAAAAGTAGCGGTACGGGTGGAGATCGAAGTAGACATTTGGTTGAAAAAATAGAATTGTATCATAAATCATTTGAAATAACTTACAGAAATCAACTAGGAAACCCTGAAGAACAAGTAATTATAGCATTATTACCAAATTACGTTTCCCAAGGAGAATCTAGTTTGATTTACATGGTCGACAATCTAATAAAACTTACTAAAAATCCAATTTCAGGTTATTATTTAGAGAACAAAATTGAAATCGAAAAAGCATACAATCAAGCACTAAACGAAAATAAAAAAGTAGTCATTTTTGGAGTTAGTTATGCACTTTTAGACTTAGCTGAAACAGGTATAGATTTAGAAAAAGCTATCATAATTGAAACCGGTGGAATGAAAGGTCGCCGGAAAGAACTAACCAAAGAAAAATTACATAATGAACTAATTAAAGGATTAAAAGTTCCTTATATTTCCTCGGAATATGGAATGTGCGAATTACTTTCTCAAAGTTATAGCAACAAAGATGGTATATTTGAATCACCAACTTGGATGAAAATTTTAGTTCGTGAAGTAAACGATCCATTCAATTATGTAAAAGATGGTAAAACCGGCGGAATCAATGTCATTGATTTAGCTAATCTATATTCATGTTCCTTTATTTCTACTCAAGACTTAGGCAAAACAAATGCAAGTCAATTTCAACTCATGGGTAGATTTGATAACTCCGATATTCGAGGTTGTAATTTACTACTTAGTTAAAGTACAAAAGTATAATTAGTCTATATTGTTTATATTTACTTTATGAAATTTCCTAAAATGACTTTACAAACTATATTTATTCTTATTCTTATTGGATTATTAGCAGGTATCATCAGTGGATTTATTGGTGTTGGTGGAGGAATCGTCATTGTACCTGCACTTGTCTATTTTTTAGGGTTAACACAACACCAAGCACAAGGTACAAGTTTACTATTAATGTTACCACCAATTGGAATTTTAGCAGTGATGAATTATCATAAGGCAGGTCAGTTAAATTGGTGGTATGGAGGAATTATAGCAGCCGCATTTGTTATAGGAGGCTTCTTTGGATCTAAAGTTTCTTTAAAACTACATCCAGGAATCGTAAAATTATCATTTGGAATATTAATGGTATATGTAGCTTTTAAGATGATTATTTCTGGTTATAATTCTTTAGGTAATGAATAAACTACAAGACATAATTAATCTCAAAGTTGATTCAATATTCGAAAAAGTTGTTGAATACAGAGAGCATTTACATAAACATCCTGAATTATCTTTTCAAGAATATGAAACCGCTAATTTTGTTGAAAAAATATTAAATAATATTGGTATACAACATATTGAGCGTATTGGTAAAACAGGAGTTACAGCTCTTATATTAGGTAAAAATCATTCACTTAAAGATTCATTTATAGGATTAAGAGCCGATTTGGACGCTCTTCCAATCTATGAAGAAAATGAAGTTTCTTATAAATCAGTTAATAAAGGAGTTATGCACGCCTGTGGACATGATGTACATACGAGTATATTACTCGGTACTGCTGAGATTTTAAATGAAATAAAAGAAGAATTACCACATCCAATAAAATTAATTTTCCAACCTGGAGAAGAAAAGAATCCTGGAGGTGCATCTATTCTTATCAACGAAGGAATCTTGGTTAACCCTAAGGTTAGTCATATGTATGCACTTCATGTTTACCCTGAGATGAACACAGGTAAAATAGGTTATAAACCAGGTCTTTACATGGCATCTTGTGATGAAATATACATTACAATAAATGGAAAAGGAGGTCATGGTGCTATGCCTCACCAATGTATTGATCCTATTGTAATTGGTTCAACAATTATTACCACACTACAACAAATTGTTAGTAGAAATTGTGATCCTAAAATTCCTTGTGTATTAACCTTTGGTCATTTTGAAGCGCTAGGTGCTACAAACGTAATTCCATCAAAAGCTATCTTGAAAGGAACATTTAGAACAATGAATGAAACATGGAGAGAGCAAGCAATCGTCATATTAAAAAAACAAGTGCTTAATATCGTTGAATCTTTTGGAGCTCATGCAGAAATTGAAATAAGTAGAGGTTATCCTTGTTTGATAAACGATGAATTCCTTACCAATAAAGCGAAAGAAAAGTTAATTAATGTACTAGGTGAAGAAAATGTAGAAGAATTACCAATTCGACTAACCTCCGAAGACTTTTCTTTTTATTCACAGAAAATACCAGTATGTTTTTTAAGATTAGGAGTAGGAAATAATAAGAAATCAACCAATTATGGAGTTCATCATCCAATGTTTGATATAGATAATCAATCTATAAAAACTGGTATGAAAACTCTATCGAATTTGGTATTGAATTAGTTGGTAATTAAAGAAACACTACCATTTTTCTTCAAGTAAGTTCCGTCTTCGAATTCACCCACTAAATAATAAAAATATTCACCATTTTCAAGAGGTGACTTGGACTTATTTGTTCCATCCCAGAGATACGTTCCTTCACCTTTATTAAGTTCATAAACTTTATTTCCCCAACGATTAAACACGTATAAATCATATGATTTAAAAATGGTATCAAAAAGTTCAAAGTTATCATTCTGACCATCATTATTTGGAGTAAATACATTTGGCATATCGTAATCCTTTATTACATTCACTTTTACAATTTCTTGATCAGAGCAATTATCTTTATCAGTAATAGTTAGTAAAATATTTTTTTGACCATATTTACTATATTTTATAGAAAAAGGCTCTGAGAAAGTTGATGAGTCTTGAAGGTTAAGATTTGGGGAATCAAAATTCCATTTCCAACTAATTATTGGTTGATTTGGACTTATAGAGTGTTCTTTTATGTATAATAATTGACCCAATTTAATTTCACTTGCTGATATAGAAAATTGAGCATTCATTCCTGTTTCAGGTATTTTAATTAATGTATCTGGTTCCTCCATCAAGTAAGTAACCTTACAATTTTCAAAATCAATTAAAGTAACCGTAGGCTTATATGAAGTAATTCCTGGGTATCGATGTTTAAATATTATTGAATCATTTACAATAGTTCCATCACCCATATCCCATTTAATAGAAGAGACTTTATCCATATTTTTTACCTCAAATTGATATAGCTGTCCACAAATATCACCCATGCCTGACCAAACAGGATAACCAACAGGACCATTTATCTTTAGAAAATCCTTTATGGTGGTATCAGCAGTACAATTGAATTCATCAACTGTTCTCATGTAGGTTGAATATAATCCGGGCTTACTATAAATTTTAAGCGGATTAGATAATGTTGATTTTGAATTTTTCGAAAAAAACCAAAATGTTGAATCAATTTTACCAATAGATTCAGTCGTATTAAAATAATTAGAGGTAAGCGGTGGACATTTAAATTCAACATATTGTTTCGTAGTATCTACCAAATTTTTAAACGAGATATTTACTTTGGGACGGGGCATTGAAACAGAAATAATTTTTTGTAGTGTATCAACACATTTTTTTCTATCAAGAGAAATTAGAGTTAAAATGTGATCTTTAAAAATACCTTCATTCTTATTATCGTTAAATTGATATTTAATTGAATCTTTATCTTTACCGATGAAAACTCCATCAATCATCCAAGTATTATTTACCCAATTCTTTGTTTTATTAAACAATTTAAAATCAGTATTATTACAAACTACAGATTTGAAATCCAAATTTGATTCAGGTTTTGACAAAACAACCCAAACAGTATCTATTTTTGAAACACAACCAAAAACATCTTTTGACTTTAAAGCAACAAAATATTTTCCTACATTATTGTATGTAAGTGTCTTATTATAAAGTATATTACTTGTTGAATCTATAGAGTTTTTGTTTTGTACTAACCAATAAAACATTTTAAATGGTCTTGCATTACCAGTAATTTTAGAGTTGTTAGAAAATAATATTGCGCCAGGTGCACAGGTAGAATCCAAATCAGATACAACATCAGCATCTGGTAATTTGATAACAATAACAGAATCTTTTGCTGAAGTTGAACATCCCACTTTGTTTACTGGCTGATTCGAAACAAACATTTTTCCGAAATTTTTATAAGCATAACTAACATATTGTCCAGAAACAGATGTACCTTCACCCGTATTAAAACTATAATTTACAAGTGGGTGTTTAGCAAAAGAATAACTGAAATCTTTAAATTGTAGAGCAGAATTTTGACAAACACTATCAACAGAAACTTCTAACTTTGGCACTACCCATGATATATGAAAAACATTAGAAATAGTATCTTGGCAACCAGTAGTGTTATTTAGAGTTGTTTGTAATACCCTGTATGTACCAAAATCATTATACATTTGACTTGCACTACCCTTTTCATTCGAATTGGGATTTACATTCTTAACAATACTATTATTACCATTTCCAAAATTCCAATTTACAATTATATCATCTCCGTTTTTACCTAGTTTTGAAAGATCAGAAAATCTGTTTACAACTGAATATGGTAAACTACTTTTATCAAAACAAAATAACGTTGTATCTGGCGAAAATTTAGCTAGAGGTGGTTTAACTCTAAAAAAATCAGTTTTAAATAAAGAGTCTGTACATCCTCTGAAATGTATATAAAACTTAACACTGACCATTCCGGTATCTTTGTTAAATCGATGAAAAATTATTGAACCAGTATTCTTTGACGTATCACTAAATATCCAATCAAAAGTAAGTTCATTTTGGTCATGAGCACTCTTAATGGTTGAATTATTAGAAAATTTGATTGGACTATTTGCACAACCAGAAGTTTGTTCCGATGTAAAATCAACTTTATCAATTTTACCAATCTTTATAAAATCATCAAACACTTTTTCTACAACACAACCTTGAGCTGTTATAATTTTCAATTTAACATCATATTTACCTACATCATAATTAATTACAGCAGGATCCTTTCCATTGTAGGTTGTGCCATCACCAAAGTTCCATTCCCAACTTTTAATA
>CANGZT010000027.1 GCA_947458955.1 Flavobacteriia bacterium
ACAAATAGAAATTAGACTTCCTAAAATGGGAGAAAGCGTTACAGAAGCAACGATAACGAATTGGTTAAAAAACATTGGCGATTCAGTTGCTATGGATGAACCATTGGTTGAAGTTGCTACAGACAAAGTAGACAACGAATTACCATCAGAAGCAGAAGGAATTTTAATCAAACGTTTTTTTGAAAAAGACCAAGTTGCTCAAGTGGGTGATGTAATTGCTTTAATTTCAACAGATGGCTCAGACACTGTAGCAGAAACCCCTAAATCAGAAGTAATTGTACCTGTTTCTAATGCAAGCGACGTCATAGTACCTATCACACCAATAAATACTCAAAATAACACATCAGCTACAACAGCTAACGCTAGTAATCGTTTTTATTCTCCTTTGGTTAGAAGCATCGCTGATAAAGAAGGAATTTCAGGTTCTGAATTAGATACTATTCCAGGTACAGGTCAAGAAGGACGTGTTACGAAAAAAGACATCCTTTCTTATGTTGAAAACAGAGGAAATGTTTCTGCAACCCCGACCAATAACATTGTTGAAACACCTAAACCGGTTGTTTCAGTTCCACAACAAAATTCAACTCCTGCACCACAATACAAAGAAATTACAACTATCCCAGGAGAAGGTGATGAAATCATTGAGATGGATAGAATGCGTAAGTTGATCGCAGACCACATGGTGATGTCCAAACATGTTTCTCCACACGTAACCTCTTTTGTTGAAGCTGATGTGACAAACATCGTAAAATGGAGAGAGAAAGTCAAAGACGGATTCAAAAAGCGTGAAGGAGAAAACATTACCTACATGCCTGTTTTCATGCATGCGATTGCAAAAGCATTGAGAGACTTCCCAATGATGAATGTTTCTGTTAGCGGAACACAAATCATCAAAAAAAGAGATATTAATTTAGGTATGGCTACTGCATTACCAACTGGTAACTTAATTGTTCCTGTTATCAAAAATGCAGATAGATTAAACTTAGTTGGTTTAACAAAGGCTATTAATCAATTAGCAAAAAGTGCTAGAGAAGGAAAATTAAAACCAGAAGATATACAAGGAGGAACCTATACTGTTTCTAACGTGGGTTCATTTGGTAATGTGATGGGTACACCAATTATCAACCAACCTCAAGTAGGAATCTTGGCTTTAGGTGCAGTGCGTAAAATGCCTGCTGTCATCGAAACACCAGAAGGAGATTTTATAGGAATTAGACATAAAATGTTCTTATCTCACTCTTATGATCATAGAGTTGTAGATGGTTCACTAGGTGGACAATTTGTAAGACGTGTTGCTGATTATTTGGAACAGTTTGATATAAATACAGAATTATAAAATACTGTAATAAGTTAGAGAGGGATACCGATGTGTCCCTCTTTTTTTTTCAGTTAAAAAATTTTATATTTACCACTTTATAGCAATTTAGTTAAATTTACTTTTCAAGATTAAAAACTTAATAGGCTTTTTGAGATGAATCAATTAAAATATACCTTCTTCATTTTCTTTTTATTTATCATAAATTATTCTTTCGGTCAATTTGCAGAAAAAGATGTAACTGAGATTATTACCTATGGAACAAAAGAAGAATTGATTTACGAGTGGAATTATGCAATTGAAAGCTCAGAATTTAGATACGCCGACTTAATCAGTGATGCTTTAGTTAAAAGAGAACCCAAGAATGCAAACTTCATTTATAGAAAAGGATATACTGCTGTTCACTTCAAGAAAAACTATGCGGAAGCACTCAAACTTTTTAGTAAGATTTTGAAAAATGTTGCGAAAGATTATAATAATGAACTAGCAACAGAAACTAGATGCCCATTCGAAACGTATTATTATTATGCTTACTGCCAAGACCAGCTTGGAAATATTGAGGGCGCAACTGAATATTACAAAAAATATTTAGACGAAAACATTGGAGTAACTAACGTTTATACTAAGCTTGCACAAGTTAAAATCGTAAATATCGAAGTTGCAGAAAAATATAAAGCAAATCCGAAAAAAAATATTATTTTAAATTCAGTTGGAGATTCGATTAACTCTCCAGATCCTGAATATGCGCCTATCATTTCTCCTGACGGATCTACAATTTACTTTACTTCACGAAGAGTTTGGAAAGAAGATACATACAAAGAATTCGTTGAAGACTTTACCAACTTTTCAACTGAAGACATCTATGTTAGCTATAAAAAAGGCCCTGGTCAATGGACAACCCCAAAAAGACTTCCTTTTTGTAGACTGGATAGAAACGAAGCAACGGTTGCTGTAAGTTCTGACGAAAGAATAATGTATATTTATGCTGATAACGCAAAAGATGGTGGTAATCTTTATGAAGTAGACTTATCGAAAGATAGACTTGACACACTAGATATAATCAAGACAGAAGGAGTAAATACAAAAGATTGGGATAGTCATATCTTTTATTCCGAAGACAATACCATTGCTATTTTTGCATCGGATAGAGCGGGAGGATATGGAGGTAGGGATTTATACCGCATGATCAAACTACCGGACGGTACTTGGAGTTTACCTAAAAACATGGGGCCTGTAATCAATTCTCCTTATGATGAAGATGCCCCATTTCTTTCCATCGATAAAAAACAACTTTACTTTTCAAGTAACTCCGACAAAAGTATGGGAGGTTTTGACATTTTTGTTAGTCTTAAAGTTAATGATAACGATTGGTCTACGCCTGTGAACCTGGGTTACCCTATAAATTCTACAAAAGATGACATCTATTTTACCACTACAGCAGATGGTTTATTGGGTTATCTTTCTTCCAATAGAAATGGCGTGAAGGGTGAAACTGATATTTATGAAGTTGAATTTGTATCGAAAGAAATTAAAACAAGTTTTATATTAAGCGGAAAAATATCAAGTAGCACGACATTAGGCAAAGGTATTTCACTTCAGTTACAATGCTTAAACTGTGACTCAAATCGTAAAAAATTCATAAAACCTAGAACACGTGACGGAAAGTTTATTTCAGGCTTAGAACCTTGCAGAGAGTATCAACTAGAAGTAGTGAATGAACTCGGAACAGTTATACACAGTGAAAAATTTGAGACATCATGTACTTTAACAACAGAATCGATTGTTAAAAACATCTCCCTTAAATAATATTTATGCGACTGCATTTAGAAAGACCTCTTGCTATTTTTGATTTAGAAGCAACAGGGTTAAACATCACAAAAGAAAGGATAGTTCAAATTGCTATTCTTAAAATAAACCCAGACGGATCTGAAGAAAAATTTGAATCACTTGTCAATCCTCAAATACACATTTCTGAAGAAGTAACTAAAATTCATGGTATTAAAAATGAAGATGTTGCAAATGCTCCAACCTTCAAAGAAATAGCAGAAAAAATAGTTGCTTTTATCGAAAATGCTGATCTAGCAGGATACAACTCTAATAAATTTGACATTCCTTTACTAGCAGAAGAATTACTAAGAGCAGGAAACAATTTTGATATTTCAACCAAAAAGTTCATTGACGTTCAAAATATTTTCCATAAAATGGAACAAAGAACATTAGTTGCAGCTTTAAAGTTCTACTGCAATCAAGAATTAGAAAACGCACACAATGCCATGAGCGACACTACCGCTACATGGGAAGTTCTGAAAGCACAATTAAATAGATATCCTGAATTAGAAGGAAATATAGATTTTCTGTCAAAATTCACAAAAAATGGTAACACTATTGACTTTGCGGGTAGACTAGCTTATAATGATAATAATGAGCCCGTATATAATTTTGGTAAACATAAGGGTAAAACCATAAGAGAAGTTAACCTAATCGAACCGGGATATTACAGTTGGTTTATTTCACCTCAAACAGACTTTCCTCTTCATACTAAACAAAAGTTAAAAGAAATTATGGATGGTTTAAAAGCTGAAAAAACAGAAATAAACTCCCAAATTTCAATTGAAGACAAACTTGTAGCCCTTCAAAATAAATTCAAAAAATAAAAGAAACACTTTATTCTTTCCACCCTTTTAGTAAACGCTATGAAAATCATATGTATAGGCAGAAATTATGCTGATCACGCGATAGAATTAAAAAATGATCTTCCTGAATACCCTTTATTTTTTTTAAAGCCAGATACTGCATTACTTAATAAATCTAAAGAATTTTATTTGCCTGACTTTACGAAAAATTTACATTATGAATGTGAAATTGTTGTTAGAATTAACCGTGTTGGAAAGAATATTCAAGAAAAATTTGCTTCAAACTATTATAATGAAATTGGACTTGGGATAGATTTTACAGCAAGAGACCTTCAAGACGAATGCAAACAAAAAGGGTTACCTTGGGAAAAGGCTAAAGCCTTCGATAATTCCGCACCGATAGGTGACTATTTTATTCAAAAAAATGAATTAGATTTATCAAATATGAGCTTTAGATTATTTAAAAATGACAAACAAGTTCAATTTGGGGAGACTAAAAACATGATATTTTCAATTGACTCTATTATAGCATATGTTTCACAATTTATCACACTGAAAGTAGGTGATTTAATATATACAGGAACACCTGCAGGGGTAGGTCCAGTAAATATTGGGGATCATCTTATCGGTTATATAGAAGATAAAAAAATGCTTGAATTGACAATCAAATAACTCAAAAACAACCACATAAAAATTACTCATTAAAAAAAACAACGATCAATTTGCAAAATAAAAAAAATCATTATATTTGCACTCATATACGGAGGTTGTAGCTCAGTAGGTTAGAGCGTCGGATTGTGGTTCCGAAGGTCGTGGGTTCGAGACCCATCTTCCTCCCCAAAAAAAGCTGTCTTGTAGACAGCTTTTTTCGTTTATTAACATTCCTTTCATA
The DNA here is from genome assembly GCA_947458955.1 of Flavobacteriia bacterium. Classification (GTDB taxonomy): domain Bacteria; phylum Bacteroidota; class Bacteroidia; order Flavobacteriales_D; family Crocinitomicaceae; genus CANHVK01. Next base: position 4,841 of record CANGZT010000027.1, read on the forward strand.
CTAAATTTCATTTGCTTATCTTTGTTAGTTTTTGAATCAAAACTACACCATGAAGAATCTAGAAGCGTTAGAAAAAAGAAGAACCTTTGGTATTATTTCTCACCCCGATGCAGGAAAAACAACCTTAACTGAGAAATTACTTTTATTCGGAGGTGCCATTCAAACCGCTGGTGCTGTTAAAAATAACAAAATCAAAAAAACAGCGACTTCTGATTTCATGGAAATAGAAAAGCAAAGAGGTATCTCAGTTGCTACTTCTGTCATGGCTTTTGAATATCGCGGAAAACAAATTAACATTCTTGATACACCTGGTCACAAAGACTTTGCAGAAGATACTTACAGAACCTTAACTGCTGTTGACAGTGTGATACTAGTGATCGACTGTGCAAATGGTGTGGAGCAACAAACCGAAAAATTAATGGAAGTATGTAGAATGCGCAATACTCCCGTAATTATTTTCATTAATAAAATGGACCGCGAAGGACAAGATCCGTTCACCTTATTGGATGAAATTGAATCTAAATTAAATATAAAAGTTTGCCCACTCGCATGGCCGATTGGTATGGGGGACAGATTTAAAGGAGTTTATAACATTTACAGAAAAAATCTAAATTTATTTCAAGCAAACAAAACTAAAATAGCAAAAGAAATTGTTTCGTTAGATGATATTAATTCAGAAGAACTAGATGAAATCGTCGGAGAGGCTCCTGCAAATGAATTAAGAAGTGAATTGGAAATGATTGAAGGTGTGTATAACCCTTTTGACCGTGAAACTTACTTATCTGGAGAATATGCTCCTGTGTTTTTCGGTTCAGCAGTAAATAACTTTGGTGTTCAAGAATTATTGGATACATTCATCGAAATCTCCCCTACTCCTCGTTCGAGAGATACTGATTTAAGAACAATTGAGCCAACGGAAGATAAATTTTCAGGTTTTGTTTTCAAAATACACGCTAACCTAGACCCAAAACACAGAGACCGTATTGCTTTTTTAAGAGTCGTTTCTGGAAAATTCGAGCGAAACACCTTTTATAACCATGTTAGACTGGGCAAAAAATTCAAATTCCCAAACCCAACTTCTTTTATGGCTCAAGATAAAAGTGTAATCGACGAAGCATTTCCAGGGGATGTTGTGGGCTTGTATGATACTGGAAACTTTAAAATTGGTGACACATTAAATGAAGGAGAAAAGTTCATGTTTAAGGGAATCCCAAGTTTTTCTCCTGAATTATTCCAAGAATTAGAAAATTTAGACCCACTAAAATCAAAACAACTCGAAAAAGGAATTAGCCAGCTAACAGACGAAGGAGTAGCGCAATTATTTGTTCAACAGCCAGGTAATCGTAAAATTATCGGTACTGTTGGACAACTACAATTTGAAGTTATTGCTTATCGCTTACAAAATGAATACGGTGCTTCTTGTCGATTCACACCTAAAAACTACTTCAAAGCTTGTTGGCTAACTACAGATAACGATGCTGAGTTAAAAAAATTCCTTTCAACGAAATCAGGTAACATAGCTAAAGACAAAGACGATAATTATGTTTTCTTAGCTGAAACTCCATTCTTACTTCAAATGGCTGAGAAAGATTACCCAGATATCACTTTCCACAAAACAAGCGAATTTAAATTAACCGATAAAGTTTAGGCAACTAATTTAATCGAAGTAAGTCTTTTGAATATTAAAATTTAACTTATGAAAATTCTACTACTAGCTATATTGTGCATTTTTAGTTTAAATTCATTCAGTCAAACTAAACTCTATGAGGAAAATTTTAATGATATATTGATAAATGATTATGGGTATTTTGGTGGTATTGCAATGGGTAGTACAAGCACATCTAAATGGGATGTAGTTAACAACTTGTCATTAGGTAGTTGGAATTCAACAGGATGGTTTGCTGTTCAAAATCAAAGATTTGAATCATACAAAACAGGAGCACCAAACTCTAATAGAATGATATGGAAATCAAAAAGTATAAATATATCAGGCTACTCTACAACAGCTTCAGTTAAAATTGGTCATGAATTTAGAAATTCAAATTCTGGTATAGAAGCTTTTTATAGCATTGATAATGGAATTACATGGACTTCCATGGGAAGCTTTATTGCAAATTATTCCGGTGGTTCAGATTATAATTCAAAAATAGTATCAAAAAGTAACATAACAGGATCTACAATTATAATCAAAGTAGAACATTGGGGAACAAGTTCAACCCCCGTTTATTATCATGATGATGTTTTGGTAACTGGTATAATTCTATGCACACAACCAACAACACAGGCCTCAGCAACAGGTTTAACAGTTAGTAATGCTACAAAAAATTCATTAAACGTAAATTGGAAAAATGGAAATGGAGATAAGGTAATTGTTATCGCTACACCATCAGGAACTGCTCCTGTAGCTCCTGCTTCAGGAACAGCTTATACAGCAAATTCAACTTATGGAACAGGACAAACAACAGGATCGAATAATTACGTTGTTTATAATGGAAATGGAACAAACGTTGATGTTACGGGCTTGAATCCTGTAACAACCTACGATTTTTATGTTTATTCATATAATACGACTGGTAACTGTTATTTAACAACTTCACCCTATAAATTTTCAGCTACAACCTTAGATGTATGTAATTCACCCTTAGCACCTGTTACCTTTATTAACTTTCCAAGTAAAACAAAAACAAGCATTGATGTCAATTGGACAAATGGTAGTGGTGATAAAGTGATCGTAATAGCAAGAAAATCTACAGACCCAGCTGTAAAACCAACATTTAGTGTTTCTTACAACGCAAATAGTGTTTTTGGATCTGGACAAACAACGGGTATTGGTAATTATGTAGTCTATAATGGTAATGGTACAAATGTAAGTGTAACCGGTTTAACAGAATCAACAAGTTATTATTTTGACATTTATACTTACAACTCTGCAGACAATTGTTACAAAGGTTTAATCACCGAAGGAAGCAACAGCAAAAGTACATCAACTAAATCAGATTATTATAATATCAAAGACCTTAGTGGGCAAACAATCACCACTTGTGAAGGGAAATTGGTTGATGGAGGAGGAGTATCTGGATCATATTCGAGTGGAAGTACACAAACACTTATTATTTCACCTGAAAATAATACAGATGGTTCATGTTTAAATTTCACACAATGGGAATTAGATTATTCATCAGAGATTACATTCTATGATGGTGCTACTAAAATTTACACTGCAAAAAACACATGGAACCAAACTAATAACGATGCTCCAAAATTTAAAGGTCCAGGATTAGTGTGTGCCTCACCAGGTAATCAATTAAAAATTGAATTTAAACCGAAAGGTACTGGCCTTGGGTTTAATGCAGACATAACATGTTACACTCCACCTAAACCGTGCAACATAGAAGTAAGTAGCGTCAGATCTGGGATATGTAAAGGAGAAAGTTTAGAATTAATTGCAAATGGTTTTGTGGGAGCTTCTCTATTAAACAATGATTTTAATAGCAAAACCTTGGGTACCGATTGGTCTACATTAATTAATCCTAGATTCGATAACCCATGTAATCCAGGTTTGGACGGAACTTATTTTTGGACAAGCACAGACCCCAAGCCAAGAGATTTAACTTCAAAAGGGTTGGATGTTTCTCAAGGTGGTTCAATCTCTTTTGACTTTAGAATTGCAGCTCAGGCAGGAACTAATGAACTTCCAGGTGGAAGTAAAGATTGTGAAGGAAGTGAGAAAATAGAAGAAGGAGTATTTTTAGAATATTCGATTGACGGAACCACTTGGAAACCTTTACATTACTTTTTTCCTGCTCCCGCTACAGATAACACATACTTTAATGAAACTACTAATTGGCAACGATATTATTTTGAGATACCAAAAGCTGCACAGACTAAAAACACTAAATTTAGATGGATTCAATATGAGATTGATAACGACATTAATGACGTTTGGGGACTCGACAGAATTAATATTACAGCTGTTTCTCCTTTCAAAATTATATGGAAAGATTTAACAGCAAATCAAACTATCGGAACATCAAACTTAAATGAATCACCATTCAAAGTAAATGTAAGCCCTACTATCAATACTACATATGAAGCACAAATTATAGACGCAAATACAGGAAAAACTCTATGTTCAAAACAAATGACTATAACAGTTAGTGACTTCGATGTTAATCCAATTCCTGAATCAATCTGTGGAGCAAGTGATGGTAAAATTGAATTTAGTACTACTGGAACTGGAGTAACCTATTCTATTAATAATGGTTTATCCTTTGATCCAAACCCGGTTTTTTCAAACTTAAAAGGAGGAACCTATGATGTTGTATTCAAAAACCCTACCTGTACAGCTACTAAAAAAGTTACCGTAAAAAGTGGTATTGGTGGACCAACGGTTGACGACTATCCTTCAGTAAATCAATGTGTAGGAACAACTTTTTCTACACTAACATTCAAATCAACACCTATTGATCCAGCTGTTAGTTATAATTGGACAAACGATAATACAAATATTGGTTTGGCGGCAAACGGATCAACAAGCATCGCTAGCTTTACCTTGTTAAATACAACTACAACTCCATTAGTATCAAACATAGAAGTTGTACCAGTAAAAAATGGGTGCGTTGGAGAACCTAAAAAATTTACAATAACAGTCAAACCTAAGGATAATGCAAATTTTATTGCAACAGATTATTGTGAAGGTTCTACTGGAATTGTAACAATTTCTGGAGTTTTGGGAGGTACTTTTACATCGAACCCAATTGGTTTAAATGTTAGTGGTACTACAATATCAAATGATACTGGTGGACAGAATTATGATCTAACGTACACAACTCCAAATTGTACTAATACATACAAACAAACTGTAAAAGTAAAAGCAAAACAAGATGCCACTTTTGATTATAACTACTTCTGCGAAGTTCAACCCAATATAGCTGGAGGAGGTGCTACAAACATACTTATTTCGGGCGGTAAATTCGAAAGTGCATCAGCAATAAACGGGGAAACAATTGATCCTATTAACGGTGCTATTACAAATGGAATCGCTGGCAATTCTTATGTTTTAAAATATACACCACCATTAAATAGCTGTTATAATGCGACTGAAAAAACAATTAAGATTAAAAAACTAGAAAACATAACACTTTCTATTCCAGATATATGCTCTGGTTCTGTTGGAGTATCAGCAACTGTATCACCCAGCGGTGGTGAATTTGATTTTACTAATCCCCCAGCTTCTGCAACAGTTCAAATAAACAAAACAAATGGTATTATCTCTGGTGGTATTGCTGGTGAAAAATATGAAGTTTACTACAGATCACCTGGTACTTTACAAGATGAATGTCAAAATACGAAAATCATAACTGTGAGTGTTCTACAAACTCCAACAATCAATATTCAGCCTATCGATGATATACAATGCGAAGGTAAAAGAGCTCGTTTTTATATTAACGCTTCAAATGCTTTAAGCTATGTCTGGGAAGAAAAGTCTACAGCTGTAGGTGCAGTTTTTACACCGATAACCTATGGAGGTGTTTATCAAAAAGGAAACGGTAACAAAGAAGATACTTTAGTAATAACTGATAACACTGGAAAAGAAAACTATGAGTATAGAGTTACTGTAGGAGAAAGTGCTAGTAATTCTCAGTGTAAAGTAACCTCTACAATTAAAAAAATTGGATTCACCCCAAAAGAAACAACTCCAACCACTGGTTGTGATAATACCTTAAGAAAAATCGATCAAGTAGGTTTTGATTGGGGTAATGTGAATACTGCAACTAAGTATGATTTAAAATATGAATATACTGACCCAACTAATTCAACTTTAAAAACTGGAACTTTTAACGATATTTCAGTTAGTAATTACACGTTAAATAATTTACCCAAAAATACAGATGTTAAATTAACAGTAACCCCGAAGGGACCAAATTGCTATACCACATTTGATATTACATGTAAAACTTTGGATTGTGAGGCAGCAATTATAAATACTCCCCTCGCTGATGTTACTTTATGTGAAGACGCATCTTCTGCAACATTTTCGGTTTCTGCTGTTCCAAAAAACGGCACTAATTCACTTAATTATAAATGGTTCCAAAGTAGTGACAATGGAAGTAGCTACATTGCTATTTCAGGTACAATATTTACAAACCCTACCGTATCTAGCCTTGTAATAACACCTAATTCCTCAACTAAATTTAAACCTTACAATAACTATAAATTTAAAGTAGAAATAGAAGATAATGGTTGTACAATTTCATCAATTGGTAATCTAAAAGTTAATGAACTTCCTACATTTTCTCCAACTGTTACCTCTAATTGTGTTAATGACCCTCTTTATCTTCAAGCAAACTTTCCTACTGCAACTAAAGTGGTATGGTCTAATTCAAGCGGCTATACTAACACATCTTCAAATGATTCAAAACTGGAAGTAATAGCTAATGCTACAACAAATAACAATGGTAATTACAATGTTGAAGTTACCGATGGTAATGGTTGTAAAAACAGTCAGAATGTTAATGTTACAATCAATCCGCTCCCATTTGTGAATGCAGGCCTAGATAAGGTAATTTGTATTGGAGAATCAGTTACATTAATCGGTGCTGGAGCAATTAATTATTCATGGGACAATGGTGTATCAAACAATATACCTTTTAAACCAACAATAACTAACACTTATAAGTTAACAGGAACAGACGCAAATGGTTGCAAAAATACAGATGAGGTTGTAGTAACCGTAAACTCACTTCCAACTGTATCTGCTGGTATAGATAAAACTATTTGTATTGGAGAACAAATCACTTTGTTAGGGTCAGGTGCACTAACATACATCTGGGATAACAATGTGACTGACAACACCTTATTTTCGCCATCCTCAACCTTAGAGTATACTGTAACAGGTACAGACATAAATGGTTGTAAAAATACTGATGTTGTTAAAGTTACAGTAAATTCACTTCCTGTTTTTTCACCTACAGCAACTTCACAATGTGAAAATGACCCTCTTTATGTTCAAGCTAATTATTCAAACGCGACAAAAGTTGTTTGGACTAGTACAACTGGTTATAATTATACTTCTAATTCTGACTCAAAACTTGAAGTTGTTACAAAAGCTACAATAGCTAATAACGGAACATACACAGTAGAGGTTACAGATGAAAATGGGTGTATAAATTCTAATTCTGTTGTAGTTAAAATCAATGCGTTACCTACAATTGATGCTGGACAAGATCAAACGATTTGTATAGGTACTTCTACCAAATTATCTGCTCAAGGAGGAGTTAGTTATGTTTGGAACAATTCAGTAGTAAATAATTCATCATTCAACCCTATTTCAACTAAAAAATACATAGTTATTGGTACAGACGCAAATGGTTGTAAAAATACAGATGAAGTTGAAATAAATGTAGTACAATTGCCAATTGCGACACCTACTGCTAATACACCTTGTGAACAGGATATTTTGAATTTAGATGCTGGATTAAATGGTGCTAAGACATACAACTGGATTGGTCCTAATGGCTTTACATCCAATCTTGAAAAACCAATCATAAATAACGTAACACTTAATGCGAAAGGAAATTATACGTTAATTGTAACAGACAATAATAATTGTAGTAATTCATTTACTTTGGGTGTGATCGTAAACCCTGTTGATAATATTCAATTTATTGATGTAAATCCAACTTGTAAGAATGGAAATGTTTTTAATTTACCAAGTGTAAATATTCCAGGAGGTACTTGGAGTTCTGACGATAATGTAAGTATTCAAAATCCTTTTGTTGGTACTTTTGACCCAAGTAAATCTCAACCAGACCAATATTATAAAGTTGTAGTGACATATAGTACCAAAACAATTGTTCCTAAAAGATTATGTCCTTCAACACTGTCGAAAGTTGTTTTCGTATACCCTACTCCTGATACATCTTTTATGGTAAATGAAAAATTACTTTGTATCACTGATACACTAATAGCTGAAGTTTTAAACCCACAACCAAATACAACCTATACTTGGGATTTCAATAACGGACAAACATTTTCTGGACAAAAAACAAATTATGTATACCCTAAATCAGGGGTGTTTGATTTAACAATAACTGCAAAACTTGGAATATGTACCAATACAAGCACTAGAAAACAATTCATTAAGGTGGTAGATTTACCTTCAAATGTAGAATTTACTCAAAGTGAAACTGAGATAGACTTTTACAATCCAGAGGTCCAATTCCAAACCAAAACAACAGCTAACTACTACTTTTGGAATTTTGGAGATGGTTCAACATCTACTTATAAAAATCCTAAACATAAATTCCCAGAAATACCGGGTAAATATATCGTGGACCTAACAGTTTCAAATATGATAGGAAAATGTGGAGTAATAGTTTCAAGTTCAATATTCATGCCTGAACCAGTAATCTATTTTATCCCTAATACATTTACACCAAATGGAGATGAAATAAATAATACGTTTCAGCCAGTATTTACCTATGGTTATGATCCTCAGAATTATTCATTTTATATTTACAACCGTTGGGGTAATTTAATTTTTGAATCTCATGATGCAAAAATAGGTTGGGATGGTACTTTTGGAAAAGAACTAGTACAAAACGATACCTATATTTGGAAACTTGAGTTCAAAGAAAAAATTGAAGAATTTAAACATGTTAAAACAGGACATGTAAATGTGTTGAGATGATAAAACTCACATGTTTATAATTAACTTACTAGACAACTTTTAAAATAGATTTTAAAAATGAAAAAAATGAAAAGTATACAAATTGTTATTGTATTAGTAACTCTATTTTTATTTTTTCAATCTCAAAAATTGAATGCACAAAGTATCTTATATAGTGAAGATTTTTCTAATACTTCATTAGAAAACAAAGGTCAAAACGGTACAACTTTTGATTTAAGTGGTGTATCAAATTGGACTATAGATGTATCTGGTGGCGTAGTTAGTTCAAATCAATATTTCAAACAATCAAATGGTTTATTCCAATCAAATAATACAGACGCTACCCAAGCTAATGGAGTATTATGGTATTCACTTGAAGTAGATATTTCATGTTACACTAATGTAAGTGTATCTACAACTTTATCAAGACAATCAAACAGTTCTTCAAGTGGAGTTGAAGCTTTTTACATATTAAATGGTGGCTCTCCTATTTCTTTTGGGAGCTTAATCGGTTCAGCTAGTAGTCCAATAAATGTTTCCAAGTCTGGTTTAAGCGGTAATAAAATTAAAATTCTTATAAAGCATTGGGGGACATCTTCAACTCCTGTTTATCAACATGACAATGTTCTTATAACAGGTAATTATAGTACTTCTATTTGTCCGATTCCAGCAGTCGCTCCATCTTGTGGTGGTTATTTAACAGACAGTGATGCAGGTACATCTGTAGGAAATTATATTAATAACATTAATTATTTATCAAGAATTTGTCCTACTAATCCAGGTGAATTAACGACTGTTAAATTTGAAGATCTAGATATTGGAGTAGGTGATGTTTTAAAAATTTATGAAGGTGATAATATAAATGGAAACTTATTAGGCACAGTAAATTCAAGCACCACTTCAGGTTATACTATAAGTTCTTACGATTGTATAACATTTAATTGGTTAACAGATGGAAATGATACTGGGAACAAAGGATTTTGGGCTTCTATATCATGTTCAAAAATTAATAACAAAACAGTAGCATCAGACAATTTTGAAGATGCGCCAACAATTTGTGATTTGTCATCTTATAGTGGGTCAACCAACGGTAATACTTCTGATATACCATTTAATCTAAAACCAAATGGTAATTCAACAAATGCCATAGAATGTGACTTAGCTACATTTAAAGGTTCTATTGATAATAATTCATGGTTGAAATTTGTCGCGACATCAAATTCAGTTTCAATGAATGTTGTCCCAGGATCTTGTGTTACTGGTTTTGATGGTGGTATTCAAATGGCCATACTTTCTTTTAATGGTTCAAGTTTTACTCGGTTGTCTGAATGTTCACTAACATCAGGAGGTCAATCAAATCCTTTTACCATATCTGCTTCTTCTTTGACTATTGGTGAGACTTACTATATAATGGTTGACGGTAATGCTGGTTCAAAATGTGATTATAAGATAAACATGACATCAGGATTTACACCACTTTCTGCAACTGCAAGTCCTGAAACTGTATGTGCTGGGAGTTCAGTAACTTTAACTAGTATTGGTGGTATAAATTCGAATTTAATATGGTTCGCTGATGACCCAAGTTTTGGAAGTGATTACGGCTCTACAATAAATACAACACCTTCAAAAACCACTACATATACTGTGTTATCTAAAGGAGATTGCGCAGGAAAAACAGCAAATATACAAGTGATAGTAAACAATTGCGGTTGTACACCTCCTGCAAATCCCACAGCTGATTTAACACATCCTACTTGTGCGAACAATAAAGGAACCATCGAAGTTACTAATCCAGTTACTTCTGGTAACACATTTTCAATTGATGGTACTAATTTTAATACTACCACTTCATTCGGAAACTTAGCCCCTGGAAGCTATACTATTACAGTTAAAAATGCAAGTGGTTGTACTAGTACTGCAAATTTTACAATTAATACTGTTCCTGTACAAGCTAACCTTATAATAAACACACCTGCTGCTGTATGTGAACCAAATACGATAAATCTACTAAATCCTTCGATTACTGCAGGTTCAACAGATGTTGGTTCAATGATCTATTTCTACAGTGACCCACTTTTTACAACACTAATTTCAAATCCTGCAGCATATAACATTATTGGAACAACAACAGTATACGCTAAAACTACGAATAGTTCAAATTGCTCTGATTCTAAACCAGTAGTGATTACAATAAATCCAAAAGACAATATTACAATCACTTCGAATATAAATAAACTTTGCTCTAACGACCCTTTAGCCTATCTAAAAGCAACCCCCATTAATGGAATTTGGTCTGGAATTGGAATAAAACCAAACGGTGCAATTCAACCATCACAACTAATTGTGGGACAAAATGAATTTACATATACCTCATCGGGGATATGCCCAAATTCAAAAATTATACTAGTTGATATCTTTAAAAAACCAAGTTTAGTTATCAGTAAAAAAGATACTATTTGCGAAGGTGAAGAAATCAAACTACAAGACATAAGCCCATTTTCAAATATTACAAAGTGTATCTGGGAGTTTGGAGATAATGTATATTCATATGATCTTAATGAAACAAAACATAAATATTATAAATCAGGATATTATGACATTACATTCATAGGAACAGACCAAAATGGTTGTACCGATACATTAGTAGAAAAAGACTTTATATATGTACTTGAAAAACCAATAGCTAATTTTTCGGTAAATCCAAATAAACCAACTATATTTAATAATACTATTCAAACTACGAATTTATCGATGAATGCGACCAATTATCGATGGGATTTTGGTGATGAAGCTGAATCAGGACTTACCAATCCAACTCATAAATATACAAGTACCCCAAACATTTACTTCATTACTTTGAAAGCATATAATCAAATTGCCTCTTGTGTACATGATACCACGATGCAAATAGAAGTTTTTGACGAAATTTACTGTTATATACCTAATACATTTACACCTAATGGTGATGAACTAAATAATGAATTTAAACCAATACTCAGTGGTTCAGTAGCTGAGGAAAATTATTCGCTTTATATCTATAACCGCTGGGGAGAATTATTATTTGAATCTCATAATAAAAATGTTGGCTGGAACGGAGCTTTTGGAAACAAAATTTGTATTCCTGGAACTTACATTTGGAAAATCGAATACAAAGACAATATAAATAAAGAGAAACACATGAAAACAGGTCATGTGAATTTGATTCAATAACAAAAGTATGTAAACAAATAAAGCCGGTCAAGACCGGCTTTATTTGTTTATAATATTAACGTTTATTATAAGTGAATCACTTCTCCATATGCAGCAGCTGCAGCTTCCATAACTGCTTCTGACATTGTTGGGTGAGGGTGAACTGTTTTAATTAATGCTTCACCAGTAACTTCTAATTTACGTACTGCTACAATTTCAGCAATCATTTCAGTTACATTCGCACCAATCATGTGTGCACCTAGTAATTCTCCATATTTTGCATCGAAAATCAATTTCACAAAACCATCTTTCGCACCAGCAGCACTCGCTTTTCCTGAAGCAGAGAATGGAAATTTACCCACTTTAATATCTAATCCTTTTTCTTTGGCTGCTTTTTCTGTTAAACCAACAGATGCAACTTCAGGCGAACAGTAAGTACATCCTGGAATATTTCCATAGTCTAATGGCTCTGGATGATGACCTGCGATTTTTTCAACACAGATAATACCTTCTGCAGAAGCAACGTGTGCTAATGCAGGTCCAGGCACGATATCACCGATTGCATAATAACCAGGGATATTTGTTTGGTAATATTCGTTAACCAAAACTCTTCCTTTATCTGTTGCTATTCCTACATTTTCT
>CANGZT010000028.1 GCA_947458955.1 Flavobacteriia bacterium
GTTGTTACGGAAGTAGATGCCGTGTTATCTCCTGTTGACCATGCGTATGTTCCTCCTCCTGTTGCTGTAAGTGCTATCGAAGGCGTCGTACAGCTTACCACTGTGGTTGCTGGCGTGTTGATGCCTGCTGTTGGTGCTATTGGTTGGGTATTAATTGTAATCGTTGTAGCAGAAGATGTACAACTACTAGCATTGGTTGTAGTTAATGAATAAGTCCCTGAAGTCAATGTGCTAAATGATCCCGTAGAGTTTGTTACTGCTGCTACCACCGGACTTGTACCTGTTAAAGTATAGGTAATACCTACACCATTCGCAGGTGATGTTACGCTAACTGAACCTGTAGAAGTAGAACACGTCGGTTGAGTAGTTGTAGCTGTTGGTGCACTTGGCGTAGACGGCTGGGCATTAATTGTAATCGTTGTAGCAGAAGAAGTACAACTACTAGCATTGGTTGTAGTTAATGAATAAGTTCCTGAAGTCAATGTGCTAAATGATCCCGTAGAGTTCGTTACTGCTGCTACCACCGGACTTGTACCTGTTAAAGTATAGGTAATACCTGCACCATTCGCAGGTGATGTAACGCTTACTGATCCTGTTGAAGTAGAACATGTCGGTTGTATAGTTGAAGCTGTTGGTGCACTTGGCGTTGATAAAATTGCATCATTACTAAATGATGTACTTGTGTTCGAATTTATAGAACCAACGGAAGCTGTAACTGTATAACTAGTATTATCAGTCATTCCTATAATAATACCACTTGAGTTAACAGAAGGACCTGATGGATTAAATGTATAAGTTAATGAATTATTGTAATTAGAAATAGTACTGATTTCAGCTGAAGAACAACTAGCAGGAGTACTAGAAATTAAAGGAGTTGCTGGTTTTATAGTAATTTTAACTATAGCTGTATCACAAAGAGCTGGTGATTCATTATCACAAATTTGATAAATAAACTCATCAGAACCTGAAAATAAATTATTTGGAGTGTATGTTATTATACCAGTAGTATTGTTTATAGTAACATTTCCATTTGTTGGGTTGGCAGTAACATTTAAAGAACTCAATGTTAAACTTCCATCATCAGTATCATTTGAAGTAACATTAATGTCAACTGCAGTATTTTCAGTAGTTGTTACATTATCCCTAGTAGCTTCTGGAGCTAATAAACAATCTTCTGTTGTAAAAACTTCTGTTGCTGAAACTGTTCCAGAACAACCTTTCGCAGGAACTGTATATGTTACATTTACTGTACTGCTACCCGTACCTGTAAAAGTCATTAAATTTCCAGAAAGTGTTGCAGGACCTGTTAATGCAAAAGTACCTCCGGAAGGTGTAGCTGTAATGTCAATTGTAGTTCCATTACAATACAAGCCCCCTGGACTTAAAGTGGGTGTTCCAGAAATTGAAACTTCAACTGTAGTTGCTCCACATATGTAGACTACAGCAGTTGCAAAAGTATAGGTTGATTCGGTCGTTGTATTGTTAGTTCCATCACCCATACTACCTCTTATTCTGTGACCTACATAACCAAAATTATCTTCACAGTTTTTTACAAGCATTGAGGTATGTCCACCATTTTCTACAGCAAGTATCTTGTTAGAAGCTGTTATTCCATTTGGAATTCCAGGATTATAATTACCTGTACCTCCCCTACCTAACATTTGTGTATTAGCTTCACCCCAATTGTAATTTACTGAATCTTTAGTTAGAACATTTATTGCTGGATAATAATGGTCGTGTTCATTCGGTGAAATCCAATGTATATTATTCATCACTTGACCAGATGATGAATTATACCTAGGTTGTACCCAAGATCGTCTTTCAGTTGTTGACCAATCTCCGATTTGTGAATTTGCATTTCCTCCCAAAGAGTATAAATTTCCATCACTATTTAGCACGTAATAAGTTGATTTTGTGGCATCTTCTTCACGAGTAACCCCAATCATTTTAATAGCATTTGAATTAGGTGTTGTCATTTGAGTTGCTCTATTTCTAGATGCCATTGCTGTGTTATTTCCTAAATATGTTTCACTACCCCAAGTCCATAAAGTACCATCACTTTTAAGAGCTACTAAAGTGTTTTTATTACCACGAACAGCTACCACATTAGTTAAGAAAGGATTACCTGCTTGACTAGTTGTGACACGATACCATTTAACCGCATTTGCAGCAGATAAAGTTCCCGATGATCCTGTTCCGATATTTACACCGTTTAAACTTATTACATAAACATCACCACTACAAGTAGTTAAAGCCATTGTCTCAAAAGTGGTAAAAATCATTTTAACATCAGTAGGAGAAACACCAGAAGGTAATCCCTGTGAATTACCATTTATTGTTAATTTTTGAAAAGTAGTAGAAGAAGTGATATTTGGATGTAGAATCGCTCCTTCAACCCCCCAGGCAAATAGACCAGTAGTTGTTAATACTATACCCTGTACATTATTTACATAACCTGATGCAAGATTTGCTTTTAGAATAGTACCTGTTAAAGCTGGATAGTTTGCAGGAATTAATTCTATAGGAGAAAGTAAATTTGAAGCACCATCATTACCCATCAACTCCCCCCAAACTTTATAAGTTCCTGTAGCAGTTCTTACTACAGTTGAGTGAAATGACGATGTAAAATTATCATATTCTATCGTAGCTCCATCATTATCTGAACCCATACCAAAATTCAAGTAATTTGTGTTATTACATGTGGATTGAAAACCACATTGTGAATAAATAAGATTACTAAATAGAACTATCAGAAAACTGATTAAAAGTGTCTTATTTTTATATCGAACTAAATTCATTTTTGGTATTAATTAGTTATTTTATTTGGATAATAATAGGTACTAATAAGTTTTTCAGCATTGTAAACATCAAACATTATGTAAGTGTCAGCTGTAGCTTTACCTTTCAAATTAAACGTTAAATTGTTTTTTCCTGAAGTGTAATTTTTTTCTAGATCTATCAACTCACCAATAATTGTTGTATTTACTCCAGAACTAACTAACTTTATTCTATCAAGATTTATTGAATTTAGCTCATATAGTGATATAGAAATTGGAATATTAAAGGTGGTACCTTCAGTTTCAACATCTGCCTTAATCGGTTTGGAAAATTTAGATTTAGAAAATTGAAAATCTATTTTATAAGGAAGAGTGTTAATCTCAATTTTTCTTGGTGTTAAAGTATGATTACATTCATCATTGTGTGAATGATCTTGATTTATCGTTGGCTTTAAATCTAAGGTATAAAAACCTGGTGTTTGTAATGGTGTATTATATAATTCGTCACCACTTCCTGTAAGAACAGTGTTGTTAGTTGTCAATGTCCATGAAAAATCATTTATATTTCCAACTGATAATTTTTCTGGAGTCAAATTTTCTCCAAAAAACATGATGATAGTGTCATTTTCAGCTGAAAAATCATTAGAATTAACATCTAAAGACTTTGAATTAGCTAAAGTCAAAGAAAAAATAAACAAGGTGATAATTAAAAATCTTTTGCAAAACATAAATTATAAATTTCTTAGAAAACCGCGAAGTTACTGCGCATTATTAACAATCCCAAACTTTTTTCAACAGCTTAAAACAATATGAATGAAAGATTGTCTCGAAAGAATTTAAAATCAATCAATCATAAATTTTAACTTTGTTGCATGATTAGGAAAAAAGGCATCGCAATTTTAGGATCTACGGGTTCAATAGGTACACAAGCATTAGAAGTTATTGAATCGTATCCCGATTTTTTTGATTTGCAAGTGATCACTGCAAATGGAAATGCAGACCTGTTAATACAGCAAGCAAAAAAATTTCAACCGAATGAAGTGGTTATTGTCGATGAATCTAAATACCAATATGTCAAAGACGCACTTTGGAATGAAGATATCAAAGTTTATGCGGGAATTGACGCATTGAGTCAGGTTGTTACCGGAAGCGAAATTGATGTTGTACTGACCGCACTAGTAGGATACGCAGGATTAAAGCCTACTATTGAGGCGATAAAAGCCAAAAAAACGATTGCTTTAGCTAATAAAGAAACATTAGTTGTTGCAGGATCGCTTATAAATAAACTCGTAAGCGAATACGGAGTAACTATATATCCTGTTGACTCAGAACATTCGGCAATTTTTCAGTGCTTAACTGGTGAATATCAAAATCCGATTGAAAAGATTTACCTTACTGCTTCTGGAGGTCCTTTTAGAGGTTGGAAAGAAGAACAATTACAAAACGTTACCAAAGCGCAAGCATTAAAACATCCAAACTGGACAATGGGGGCAAAAATCACGATTGACTCAGCTTCATTGATGAATAAGGGATTGGAGGTGATCGAAGCAAAATGGTTGTTTGATTTAAAACCTGATCAAATTGATGTGATCGTACATCCACAATCAATCATTCATTCACTTGTTCAATTCGAAGATGGAAGTATGAAAGCACAAATGGGCTTGCCTGATATGAAATTACCGATTCAATATGCCTTTACTTATCCAGAACGATTGAAGACAGATTTCCCACGTTTTAATTTTATGGATTATCCTCAGCTTACCTTTGAAGCACCTGATCGCAAAACATTCCGAAATTTGGATCTTGCCTACAAAGCGATGGAATTAGAAGGTACAGCAGCTTGTGCTTTGAATGCAGCCAATGAAGTTTCTGTGCAATTGTTCTTAGAGGATAAAATAGGATTTCTAGATATCGCAAGAATCAACGAGTCGGTAATGGAGCAAACTACTTTTGTGAAACAACCTGTTTATGATGATTTTGTATCTGTAGATACCCTAGCAAGGTCCTTAGTACGAACTTATGTAAAGTGAATCTAAATTATCGGAAAAATAATCGTTTTATTAAAATTGTTCTTTTTTTCCCTTGTAAATTCACTAATTAATATATTTTTGCCGAAAGTTTTCGAGAAATGATTGAACAAGAAGCACAATTAGTACAAAAAGAAGAGGTTGCAAACTTCTCGTTCCCTGCTGATGAAATCACGTTGTCTGATGATGAATTATCTATGAGACAATTAGCTTTTGATAGAGCAATTGCTTTGGGTAATTTAGAAAGACATAAAGTGAAGATTTTCTTCGCTGATGACAAATCATATAAGGTTGTGGACACTACTATTTGGGCTGTTACTGAAAAATATGTGGTGCTAAAACAAGGAGTAGTAATTCCTAAACACCGAATTCATAAATTAGAAATTTAGTTAATTATGTCTAAGAAAAGAGCTATTGTAACTTACGAGAAACTCTCTGAAGAAATGAGAGACCGATTGGAAGAGGCCTTCCCAGAAGGTTTTGGTGGTGCTATGACACAAGTTTCAACACCTACTGGAGAATTAATGGATGCTGTTTTATGGGAAACAGACGAAATGATTTATTTAGTAAAATTAAATAAGGTTAAACAAAAGAACGTTGTCCTACCAGTTGATGATGAAGAGGAGGAAGAAGATTTTGATGATATCCCTGAAGAGGATGTAAAAGGCGAAGAGGATTCAGTAGATGACGATGATGATGATGAATACGACGTTGCAGATGAAGAATCTGAAGAAGAAGAAGAAGATTAATTAAAAAAAGGCTTTCAAATTGGAAGCCTTTTTTTTATCCCTTTAACGATATTTTTTTTTGTTCAATTCAACTAGATTTGAAATTATTTATTATATTAGGTTGATTCATAATTCACTATAATTAAATCAACTTTCTAATGAAATCACAATCTTCATCCCTTTGGAAAATTATAGGCGCATCTTCAGTTGGAACTCTAATCGAATGGTATGACTTTTATATTTTTGGTAGTTTAGCTACTATTATTTCTTCTAAATTTTTTCCTGCCGATCAACCTATTGCCTCTTTTATGGCGACTTTAGCGACTTTTGCTGCTGGATTTGTTGTCAGGCCATTCGGTGCTTTGGTTTTTGGAAGATTGGGGGACTTGGTTGGTAGAAAATATACTTTTATGCTTACCCTTTTAATTATGGGAGGTGCCACTTTTTTAATTGGGTGCATTCCAAGTTATGGATCGATTGGATATTTAGCTCCTTTACTTGTTTTGATCCTTCGTTTACTTCAAGGTTTAGCATTAGGAGGTGAATACGGTGGCGCTGCAACCTATGTAGCAGAACATGCTCCGGAAAATCAACGAGGTTATTGGACTTCTTGGATTCAAACTACGGCAAGTGCTGGTTTATTTTTATCGCTTATAGTCATAATGATTACGCGCGTATTAGTTTCAAAAGAAGATTTTGAATCTTGGGGTTGGCGGGTGCCCTTTTGGTTTTCTATTGTAATGGTACTTGTGTCTTATATTATTCGTAAAAACATGGGAGAATCCCCTCTTTTTGAAAAAAATAAATCGGAAGGTAAACTCTCTAAAAACCCTTTGAAAGAAAGCTTTGGAAATAAGAAAAATTTGAAATTAGTTTTACTAGCCTTGTTTGGAGTGGTAATGGGACAAGGGGTTGTTTGGTACACAGGACAATTTTATGCCATGAGTTTTTTGGAAAAGGTTTGCATGCTTGACAAAGTTCAATCTGATACCATTATGGTCATTTCTTTATTACTAGGCACTCCGTTTTTTATTGTTTTTGGAAAACTTTCAGATCGTATTGATCGCAAAAAAATCATGTTATTCGGAATGCTTATTGCTGCTTTGTCTTACAGACCTATTTACAAAAAGATGTATGAAATCATTGATGTAAAATCGAAAACAGAGGTTCCTAAAACAATTACCTCTGAAATTAAACAAGCAAATCAGGATATTCAGATTAAATTAACAACTTATTCAGACGGTACCATCAAAAAAGAACAGACTACGAGGACTGAAACAAAAGATAAACTAATAATAGAATCGAAAACTTCAATTACCATTTCGGGATTAAATTACTTTTTAATCATTTGCTTGGTGTTTATACAAATCTTATTTGTTACGATGGTCTATGCACCGATAGCAGCCTTTTTGGTGGACCTATTCCCTACTTCCATTCGTTATACCTCTATGTCTTTTCCCTATCATATTGGGAATGGAATTTTTGGAGGATTATTACCTGCCATTTCAACTTATTTAGCAACGAAAGCCTCGGCTTCAACGAGTATTTCGAATTCAAGCCCATATTTAGCGGGGCTTTGGTACCCGATTGCAGTAGCATTAATTTGTTTTGTCATTGGGCTCATTTACCTAAAACCATCTGTGAAATTTCTGTCAAATGAAAGTTTAAAAAAATACTTGGGATATTTTTGGATGGGACTAGCTTTATTTATTGGATATTTCTCCATTGTGGTTTTCGGTGGACCGAAAGTACTTCATCCAAAAGGAATGGACGATTTAGTTTTTGGTTACATCATTTTACTCATTTTAACCCCCATTGTTGTTGGTGGATTGTTTTTGTTGGGTTGGTATGCTATTAAGGAGGAATATAAGGATTGATTACTAAATAAAAATGGCAGCATAAAATATATACTGCCATAGATTGTGACCCAGGAGGGTCCCGAAAGCTTTCGGGACTAACCCCAACGTATTGTGACCCCGGAGGGATTCTAACCCCCAACCCTCAGAGCCGAAATCTGATGCGCTATACAGTTGCGCCACGGAGCCAAATGTAAAACGGTTGTTCTTTTCAGACAAAGCAATTTTACAATACAAAAGTAATAGATTCTTTAATAATTCAATTTCTAAAACTATCTTTATCTAAATCAAAATGAATGTACGTTGTTAATCCATTTATTTAAAAAGAGTTTTATTTTATTTTGTTGGTGTTTTATTACCCTTGGTATATATTCCCAATCGGCTATGCACCAATGGAAATACTATGTTAATTCGGCTAAAGGAATAGATATATCGGCTTTAAATAATTCGATCTATATTGCTTACGAAAATGGTTTATATGAATATGATGTAGCGAATAAAGAAGGTGCTCTTTGGTCTGTAAGTAACTACCTATCTGATATTTATATTAATAAAATTTTTACAGATAAAAAAGAAAATCGATGTTGGATAGGCTATAAAAACGGAAACATTGATTTTATTACCGGTTCAAAAGTGACTAATATCCCTTACCTAAAAATGTCGGATAAAATGGGTGATAAATCCATCGTCTCTTTTCAAAATGACACTCGCTTCACGTATGCAGCAACTTCTTTTGGTATTTTGAAAATTGATCCTATTAAAAAAGAAATCAAAGACACATACTACCCACCCTTGAATGGTAACAAAATCAAAGATTTGCTGATTTATGGAGATAGTATTTATGCTTTGTCCGATTCTATTATCTATGCAGCAAATAGTAATAACCCATTATTAGCAAATGAAAATAACTGGAAAAGCACCTTGTTTTCCAAGCAAAAATTAAAAATGTTTCATCTGCAAAAAAACACTATTTACATCGAAACATCAGACCATTTTTTATTAAAACAAAACCAAAATTCTTGGGAGCCAATTACTCTTGGTTATTTTTCTGATCAAAAGTCATTTGATAATTTAATAGCACTTGAAGATGGCTGGGCAACAACAGGTTACGATGGTATACAGCTCCTTGATTTACAATTTAATGAAACAAAAATAGTATATAGGTATGATGGAATTACGATACCTAGACCTCATAAAATTATTAAACATCTGAACAAATATTGGATAGCAGATCGTGAATGTGGGTTGGTAGCATGGAGTGACAATTTTAACAGTACCGTTCATTCGATTAACTATCTCCCTAAATCGTCTGTTTTTTCATTAGGATACCATAATGGACAAATAGGAGTTACGAGTGGAGTTATTTCAAAAACTGGATTTCAATATAATAACGATGGGGTATATGTAAATCAAGAAGATAATTCTTGGAAATTATTTGATCGGTATAACCAGACCAACTGGAAAGATAAATTAGTTTTTGATATTTCGTCCATTTCATTTCATCCAAAAAAGAAGGGAGCGTTTGCTGTAGGTTCAAATTCTTTTATACCCTTATCAATATCCTATGATGGTAAACAAATTGATACTGTATTCACCCATACAAATTCAACTTTAGATCAATCTATTTTAGGCAATGGATTTTCCTTTGTTTCAGACTTAAATTACGATAAGGATGGAAATTTATGGATAATAAATCCTTTTACTTCAAATGTTTTGAAGGTTTATACAGCTTCTAACACTTGGGCTGAACTTAATACGAGTAGTGCAACGCTAAACTCTTGGGCTACAAAAGTTAAAATTGATTATTTTGGCAACAAATGGGTAGTTTTCCCAGGAATAGGTATTGTTGGCGTTAATACAGGAAAAACACCTAGTGATATTACGGATGATATTATACGATTGGTAAATGATGGTGAAGGTTCAGGTGCACTACCTACCAAAGATGTAAATGCTGTAGCTATTGATTTTGATAATAATTTATGGATTGGTACAGATGAAGGTTTTACGGTGTTATACAATGCTCCTGGAATTCTAGAAAAAGAAGGGAAAACATTTGTTTCTCAAAGAATCAAACTTAAATATGAAGGAAATGTCGAATATTTATTGGGGAAAACCGCGATTTCAGACATTGAAATAGATGGTGGAAATCGTAAATGGATTGCCACTAAAAATGCTGGTTTATTTTTATTAAGTGCTGACGGAAATCAACTATTAGCTTCATTTACAAAAGAAAATAGTGGTCTAATTTCTAATAATATCAATGACATTCAATTCAATCATCAAACCGGTGAATTATTTATTGTTACCGATTTGGGCTTGGTTTCTTATCGAGCAGACGCATCAGAGGGAACCGTCGATTATGAGTCAACGGTAGTTTTTCCAAATCCATATAAAACAGAACACACTAAAGGTATTACCATTCAAGGAATTAAATATGATTCAGATGTGAAAATTACCGATACTGCTGGGAATGTAGTATACAAAACGACATCTAATGGAGGGACAGCTTTTTGGAATGCTCAGGATTGGGATGGAAATCGAGTAAGTCCTGGTGTTTACTTCTTTTGGACTGCACCTAATTCAATCAATGGTGAGGGTAAAAAAGTTGGTAAAGTAGTTGTCTTCTAATGAAAAAAACAGATTCGGGGATTTTATTAAAACGCATTCCTTATTCAGAAACGAGTTTGGTGCTAACTGTTTTTACTCTATCAGAAGGTAAAAAATCATTTTTATTTCAAGGAGCAAAAAAGAAAAAAGGCAACGTGTTACTTCCATTAAGCCCTATCGAGATCACCTATTTTCAACGAGATGATTCACAATTAGCAAAAATTTCTGAAACTTCTTTATTACATATTTTTGAATCTATTCCTTTTCACCCCATCAAATCAACTATTCTTTTTTTCGAAATAGAGGTATTACAATCCATTCTGCATGAAGGAGTAAAAGATGAACTCCTTTTTCGATTTATCGAAAGTGAATTGTGTTGGTTAGATCAATCATCTTCTTTAACAAATTACCCCATTTATTGGTTATTAGAATTAACTAAGTACTTAGGTTTTTTTCCATTAAAGCCTCTTCATAAAACACCTTATTTCGATTTAGAGAATGGGCTTTTTTTAGGAAACGCTCCTTCTCATACACATTATAAAAATGGCATCGAAGTGGAATGGTTAAGTGAGTTTGTAAATCTTTCAAAAGAAGCACTTTTAGCTATTGAACTCCCAAAAAAACACAGAAAAAATTGTTTGTCAATACTCATCGAGTTTTATAAATTTCATATACCTAACTTTAATCTGAAAGATAGCATATCAATCATCGAGAGTATTTGGGAATAAACTTACATTTTTATAATATCTTTGCTTCATGGCTGAATCCATTTTAATTGAAGGGACTACCCGCTCTGAAAAATACGAATCTCTGCTCAATCAATTAAAAATCTTAATCGGTGATGAACAAGATTTAATATCGATTCTATCTAATACAACTGCAGCTATAAAAGAGACTTTTGGTTTTTTTTGGATCGGATTTTACATCGTTCGAGGAGAAGTTTTAAAATTAGGTCCGTTTCAAGGAAGTTTAGCTTGCATGGAAATCGGTTTAGGCAGAGGTGTTTGCGGTACATCTTGGAAAAATAAAGAGACACTTGTAGTTCCTAATGTCGATGAATTCCCAGGTCACATTGCTTGTAGCAGTTTATCTAAAAGTGAAATCGTAGTGCCAATATTAAAAGGAGATACCGTGATAGCCGTTTTAGATATTGATAGTACTTTAATTGCCGATTTTACAGAAACAGACGCCAACTATTTAAATCAACTATGTCAATGGTTAAGTATCTATTTTTAATTATCACTGCCATTATGATGGTCAGTTGTGCAATACAAGGCACGATTACGGGTGGACCAATTGACAAAAGAGCCCCAATGTTTGACTCAGTAAAAGTTAAACCAGCTCTTGGTACAACCCATTTTAATGCTTCAGAAATTCATATCCCTTTTACTGAATTTATAACTCTTAATAAGGCGAACGAAAATATATTAATCGTTCCCAATGATTTAAAAATAGAACCCATTGCTAAAGATAAAACTTTAACATTAAGACTAAAAGGAGAACCAAAATCGAAAACGACCTATGCCATTTACTTGAATAATGCGGTCAAAGATTTACATGAAGGAAATGATACATTATTGACCTATGTTTTTTCGACAGGTGATTATATTGATTCAATTACATATCAAGGAAAAGTAATAGATTCACGCACACGACTGCCTTTCAAAGGAGCTACAGTTGCTCTTTTTTCAGATACCGTAACTACCTTTTATCAAAAAGCAGTAAACTTCGCAATGACCAATGATCAAGGGGAATATAAATTAAAACATATTCACAACGGAAATTATTACGTAGTTTCCTTTCAGGATCAAAATAAAGACTTTACACTTCAAACTTTTGAATTGTCAGGTTTCAAAACTGAAAAAATAGACTTAACCAAATCAAAAATAGATACAACTGCAATTGAATTATTTCCTTCTCTACCCAAAAAAGCGATTAGAAAAATAAGTCATATCAATAATGATGAAATTTTAATAACTGGTAACATACCTATTGATAAAGCAAACATTACTTTTTTTAAACATCCCATTTTATTTAAAACAATACATAAACCAGATTCTATCTCCTTATTTATAAATACAAACGAAGTTGATACCCTACGTGGTAGTCTAGCTATCGACGAATATATTGATACTTTCTATTGTCGAATACAACCCAAACTCAATCATAAAATACCTACACTGTATTTTCCTAAATACGTAAGGCAGAAATCAACTTGGTTAATTAACACGAATGATTTAATTACCAACTTTAATCAAGATTCAATACAAGTGTTTGTAAACGATTCAATTAAAATTCCATTTGAACTAAAAGCATCTGGTTATCAACTTCAAATAAAACCTGGAATATACACTTCAAAATCAATCAAATTAGTTATAAAAGCAACAGGGTTAAGCTTCAGGAATTTCAAAGAAAATTACAAATTGAACCAAACACTAACTGTTTTTGACTCTACACAATATGGTATATTTAATGTATCAACTATTGCATTTCCTAAAGGAACAATACTTGAAGTTTTACTTGGAGATAAAGTAACTCATCAACATGTTGTAGACGAGAAACATAGTCTTTGGAAAATAGACAACCTTGAAAAAGGGTCGTATGTTTTCAAAGTATATTACGATTCAAATAGTAATGGAAAATGGGATACTGGAAACTTGAAGAATAAAATTCAACCGGAAAAAATACAAATCTACAACGATGCTTTTCAAGCTAGACCAAACTGGGAGGTCGAAGTAAAATTTGACCCAGCCAAATGGAAATAAGATGGAAAAAACGTTTGCTTCTTGGAAGATATATCTAGCCATTATTTTCGGGCTATCAATCGTTTCTTGGATGCTGTATCGTAGCATCGAACAGCCTCATTTCATTGAAAGTAAAAATCAGGGAAATTACTGTTGGGTAGATGCTAATCATAATAATCAGATTGATTTCTCAATTCCTTCCGAATTTAATCTTTGTAAATCAGGCGACTATAAAAAAGAAAAATTTACTGATATTTTTGGTCAAATTCAATGGAATTACCAATCAATTACCTGGTTGATGCTTGCTCTTGTTTGTATGTTTGGACGTGATATTGCTTATATGTTTCGTATTCGAACACTCACCTATCAAGAACTAAGTTGGAAATCAGCTTTTAATGTGATTTTAATTTGGGAATTTGCCTCAGCAATTTCTCCTGGTGTTGTTGGTGGTGTTTCTGTAGCTATGTTTATCTTAAACAAAGAAAAAATCGCTTTGGGTCGCTCAACAGCTATCGTAATCATTACTGCTTTACTTGATAATTTATTTTTTTTAATCTTAATACCGATTGTTTTCTCATTTATTGCTCCTGAAGTTTTGTTTCCTAATTCATCCGCAATAGACAAAGGAGTTTCACTCGTTTTTTGGGGAGGTTTTTCTCTTATTTTAATCATCTGCTTTATAATTTTTGTCGGAATTTTCATTTATCCCCAAGTAATTGGAAAATTACTTTCCATTGTATGTAAACTCCCTTTTTTAAATCGTTTCACATCAAAAGTTACCCGTTTAGATACTGATATTCAAACAACTTCTAAAGAATTGCGAAACGAAAAAATCTCTTTTTGGATGAAGAGTTTTGGTAGCACTTTTATCTCTTGGACATGTAGATATTTGGTTATCAATTGTATTATGGCTGCGTTTTTATCACTTTCATTTTATGATCACATTTTCGTACTCGGTAAACAATTGGTTTTGTGGTTATTTATGCACATCAGCCCTACACCAGGAGGTAGTGGCGTTGCAGAATATGCCTTTGGCGAATTGATGGGTTCTTTTAGTAAATCTATGCTTTTAATAACCGGTTTAGCTATTCTTTGGCGCTTAATTTCTTATTTCCCTTATTTGATTATAGGTTCTATTTTAGTACCAAGATGGATTAAGAAAAAAAGTTAGCATTAACTTCAGATTAGATTTTAAATTTTATTACATCCCCTGCATCTTCAAAGATGGAGATTTATTTTGCTTTCAATGCAAATTTATACTGCAACGTAAAATACGCTGTGATGCCATCGGAAGGAAGAATACCAGGTCCTGGGTAGGCAGTGGCACGGCGCGTGTAATAAGATTGGTTGGTGAGGTTGTTGACACCAAGTTCTACTTGAAATTGTTTGTTAAGTTGGTATTTGGAAGATAAATCAACTACGGTATAAGCCGGAACTTGTCCAATAACGGCATCACCTGAAGGCTCAATAGCATTGGTAGCATCTGAAAATTGCGGAGAATTGTAAGAAATCTGAATTTGGGTAGTCATTTTAGACCATTTCCATTTTAATCCGGATTTAATAACAACTGGACTCACGTATTCCACTTTTTTGCCTACGAAATTTGGTTCTTTAGAGCGGATATATCTAGCATCAATGTAAGCTGCATTCAGGAAAACGTTCAAATTATGTTTAGCACTGTCTTTGAATATTCCAATAACATCTATTTCTCCAAAGGCTTCAATACCAATATTCATCGCATCACCAATGTTGGTTCGTTCTTTGTAAATCGAGTTTGGTTTCGGTGCTAAACCGATTTTGTTTCCATAAAACACGTTAAAAATCGCTACGTCAAAGGTCAAATAATCTTTTACCAAACCACGATAACCTAATTCCAACGTATAGCCTTTTTCGTCTTTCATTAAGGTATCGACCAAAATATTTGGATTTGCTACGCGTATGTCTGTAAAGTTGATCGCACGGTAATTTTGGGTATAGTTTGCATAGACGTTACGCATACCTTTGAGTTTGTAATTCAATCCAAAGCCAAAGAGTGGCACATTGCGTACTACTCGGTTAGAATCGTGCAATTTGTAAATGGCAATTGTATCTTTTTTATAAGGATGAATATTATAACGTTTGTAGAATCCATTTGCTTCACTCGTTATATATTCGTAACGCACCCCGAAGTTCATCGTTAATTTACTTGTTAAGAACAAAATATTTTCTACAAACAAAGAGGCGTTTTCAGATGGGAAATCGTACGAAGAATTGTCTAGATCGTTCGGGTGTAAATAAGTGAAATCTGCACCAGAACCGGAAGAAACTAAGCCTTGATTGTTCACCGTATGACCTCTGTAGTAACGCGTTCCTACTAAAAAAGCACCACTCATTGATTTACTTGTATCTCCTTTTTGGAAATCATAACGTTGTAAATACCTTGCTTCTACTCCACCATTTTTAAACAAGCCTTGAATCAGATCTCGATTTCCCAATGGGTCGGCTTGATTGATTTTACCTAAAAAACCTGTTGATAATCTGGTAGATTGCATTCCAAAAGCACGTACATTGAAACTAGCCTTGGATGAAATTTCATAGTCGGAATGAAAGGCTAACATATTCCACCCCACTTTGAACCAATTGCGATTGCGGTAGCTCTTGCGTGGGTCGGACAAAAATTGAGCATCGGTTAATCCGCCTGGTTGTTGCGCTAAATAATTCATTTGGGTGTATTCAACTCGTACTTTCCAGTTCTCTAAAAGGTAATAACCAGCTTGAGCAAAAAATTGATGTTGGTTGAAATCTGAATTTGCTCTGTAACCAGTTCCTTCTTTGTATTGATGATATACTTGGTAGAAAAACTTGTTTGTCGTACCCGCTACGCGATTGAAAATACCTTTATAACCGTAATTCCCCAAAGTGCCACGAGAGGTAATTTCTAAAGGCGTATTTGAAGGAGCATCTTTTATATTGAAATTCAACAAACCACCAAATTGAGAACCGAATTGCAAAGCAGCAGAACCTCGTATGATTTCAATAGACTTCAATGCTTCAAATGGAGGAGTATAATAACTTTCAGGGTAACCCAACGCATCCGCACTGATATCGTAGCCATTTTGACGGGTATTGAAATTCGCAGCACGGTTTGGACTTAGTCCTCTTCCTCCAATACCAATTTGAATACCAGCACCATCGCTTTCCCAGATATTTAAACCCGGAATTTTGGCAAACATTTCACGCGGATTTGCAGTAGATTTTGCACCACTTAAATTTTCTAATTCGATGACTGCATTCGTTCCCGTAGTGATTTGTGTTCCTTTAATCATTGGCATAAAACCAACATCAAAATGTTCTAATTTTTTACGATAAATGTTGACTGTTTTTAAATCCTTAGAAAAAACATATAACACAATGTTTGTGAGAGTATCTATCTGATTTTCTTTGATTTTAAATCTTAAGTCACGGTAACCAGAAAAACGAAAATGAACGGAATCTCCCGAATGAGCAGGTATAGAAAAAAGTCCATTTCCATCCGAAACGACAATGTGATTGGTCGAATAATTTTTTAACAAAACTCCTGGAATCGAAGCACCTAGTTCGTCTTTTACCACGCCTCGAAAATGTTGCGCTTGTAAACTATAAGACAAACAACACATTATCAGCAATATGTAATAAAACAACTTCAAGGACGATAAGGTTCCAACCAATTACGGTGCGCTAAATTATAAGAAAAACGGGTTAAATTGTGTTTTTTAGAAACAAAGAGTTGAGATGGACGACCATTTAAACTTACATAAATCTCTGCATGCACTGAAGGTTGAGTAATTTTATATAATTGATTATTAATGAATATAGAGGTATCATTAAATTTATTCTCAAGAAAATTAGCATATTGTAAAATCATATCAGGTTGTGTAGCCATTTGATCGTGTTGGGTCGCTGATAAAAAGTCTTTGTTTTTAATTTCAATTTCTCTCCCTGATTTTCTGTCTTTTACATAAAAAGTAGCCATCCCTTCTTTGTGCATCAACATGACGCGCCAAGAAAATCGGAAACCTTCTTCATTCCAAAATAAATTACCTGGATATATAAGATGCCTAAATGGAGTTAGTATCTGAAATAAAACAAAAACAACTATTCCTAAAGTGATCATCGCATTTTGTTTTGGTTTTATCGTTGAAATTGATTCCGAATATTTAATTAAAGATTTCAGTTTGGTTAGTACTTTCTCATGGAATTCATTTGAAAAGAAAATCGTCGTGGAGCAAATCATCACCCAAGGAAAAATACCGATTGGAAGTAAATACCAGGTAATAAAATGGAAGACAACCACAAAAAAATAAGCAACACTTCGGGTTTTTGAATTTAACAAAAAGAGTACGATGAATAAATCATAAAAACATCCAAACCAACTAAATATATAGGGAATCCAATCTTTTGTGAATA
>CANGZT010000029.1 GCA_947458955.1 Flavobacteriia bacterium
GTAATGTAACATAAAGCTTTCAGTTCCTTTAAACGTTACACCGTCTAACATTTGTTCATCCATTTTACCACCTAAAGTTAAGGTAGTTAATGATTGTGTTTCTCCTCTTGTAAACACAGAAGAACCGTGAACAATCGGTAAATAATCAACTTCACACCAGATAGGTCTGATTTGTTCGAATCCACGACCATCCAAGCGAATTTTTTCGTCAACCATTACGTTACGAACCGCTTTCTTTTTCACTCCAGAAAAATAAGTAGAGATAAATCCACCTACTTCAGCTAATTCTTCTTCTGTAAAAGTTGCTTTAAATTCTTCTTTGATAGCATCGAATAATTCAGAACGTTTTGCTTTAGAAGCTAAGCCCATTCGAGCTACTTCCTTACATTTTTCGTAACAAGCATCAAAAACTCTTTGCTTGATTTCTTCGTTATGAACTTCGTGGCTATATTCTCTTTTCGGATTAGCAGAAGGAATTTGAGCAGCTAATTCTAATTGGAAATTACATTGTTCAATGATTGCTTGGTGAGCAATTTTAATCGCCTCAACCATTTCAGCTTCAGAAATTTCTTTCATTTCACCTTCAAGCATTACGATGTCTTTCACCGTACCTGCAATCATAATATCAATATCCGATTGTTTCATTTCTGAAACAGTAGGGTTGATAATAAACTCACCGTTGATTCTTCCTACACGTACTTCAGACATTGGTCCATTGAATGGAATGTCAGAAACTGCGATCGCTGCAGAAGCTGCTAAACCGCACAATGCATCCGGTTGGTGTTCACCGTCATACGATAACAACTGAATCATTAACTGAACTTCAGCATGGTAATCATCCGGAAATAATGGACGTAAAGCACGATCCACCAAACGCATGATTAATACTTCATTATCCGATGGTCTACCTTCTCTTCTTAAGAAACCACCAGGAATTCTACCAGCAGCTGCAAATTTCTCTTTGTAATCTACTGTTAATGGTAAAAAATCTACTCCATCTTTTGCTGTTTGTGCTGCTACTATTGTAGCTAACAACACAGTGTCGCCCATTTGTAACACCACAGAACCGTCTGCTTGCTTAGCAAGTTTTCCCGTCTCGATGGAGATCTCTTTTCCTCCTGTAGTGATGGACTTTTTAACTATATTCATATTTATTTATTTACTAAACTTTCTGTTAGAACAGATTTTGAACAAAAGAAAAGGCAATTGATTTCTCAATTGCCCCCCTTTTTCGATAAAGATATATGATTAACGACGTAAACCAAGTTCTTTAACAATCGCACGGTAACGATTAATTTCTTTCTTCTTTAAATAATCCAAAAGACTTCTTCTTTTACCTACCAACAATTGTAGTGATCTTTGCGTTCCGTAATCTTTTCTGTTTTTCTTTAAGTGCTCAGTTAAATGAGAAATTCTGTAAGAAAACAATGCGATTTGCCCTTCTGCAGATCCTGTGTTTGTTTCAGATCCTGCGTACTTTGCAAAAATCTCTTTCTTTTTTTCTGTTTCTAAATACATGCAAATATTAATTTAATGATTATTATGTAGTCCTCTCTTGGACGTTGCAAATATAGCAATAAATCCGAGAGTTACAAAGATTAATTTAATTATTTCTAATCAATCACTTGACCGTGTACAATCCCTTCTTTTTTATGCTCATGTACTGAACCTAAATTGAACAAAGCATCTCCTTTATTTACGATCGGTGCTTCATTCACACAAAAAACATACCCTTTTAAAGGAGATTTTACTTTGTGTTCGATTTTACCAAACGGATCGGTGATTACACCCAAAACTGTTCCAATTTCAATTTCAGTGCCATTTTCGATTACAGGCAAAAACATACCTGAATGAGAAGCCCTTACCCATTTTGTAGCTTTAATTAAAATCGGATCTAGCGGTTGTTTTTCAAGTTTAAAATGCCTTAAATCTAAAAATTGCATCAATCGTTTTATTCCCTCCAATCCTTCATGAACGACTTTTTCGTCTATGGAATTCGTTTTTCCACCTTCAAATAATAAAATATGCTTCCCTCTTCTGTGCATAGATTCGCGAATCGTTTTTGCAATATGTGAAGAATGGATTATGAAAGGTGGGTGAAATACTTTTGCTAATTGAATACTTTCCTCATCTCGAAAAACACATCTAATTTGCGGAAAATTGGAACGTTGTGCAGATCCTGTATGAAAATCTACAATATAATCCGTTATCGGTGCTATTTCTTTCATGAAATGAAATGCAAACCTACTTGCTAACGATCCGTTTTTAGTTCCTGGAAAACAGCGATTCAAATCCCTACCATCTGGTAACTCACGAGACATATTCAGAAAACCAAAGATATTAAACACAGGTATACAAATCACGGTACCTTTAGTGGGTTTATTCCACCCTTTTCGAATCACTCGACGCACAATTTCCATTCCATTAATTTCATCTCCATGCATCCCAGCCATCAACAACAATACAGGACCATCTTCCATACCTCTACTAACAACTACGGGTACTTGTATTGGAGTGTTCGTATGTAATTTCGCAACATCTAGGTTAAGTTCTTCCGTTTTTCCGGGGAGAATTTCTTTACCTAAAATCACCATTCGCTTCAGAGCCATTCTTACATTTTATTTTTTAACGTTTCGCTCGATGTATTGAATAATTTTATCTGCAATATCAGTTTGCGTAGTTTTTTCAATTCCTTCTAATCCTGGAGAAGAGTTTACTTCTAATACCAATGGACCACGTTCAGATTGAAGCATATCTACCCCAGCTACACCTAAACCAACTGCTTTAGCCGCTCTGATTGCTACATCTCTTTCTTGATCAGTCAACTCAATAATTCTTGATGATCCTCCACGGTGTAAATTTGAACGAAACTCCCCTTCTTTCCCTTGTCTTTTCATAGCTCCAACTACTTCACCATCGACTACAAACGCACGAATATCCGCTCCTTTTGCTTCACGTATAAACTCCTGAACAATCACCCTTGCTTTTAAACCATTAAAAGCTTCAAGTACCGATTGAGCTGCATTTTGATTTTCAGCTAAGACAACGCCCAAACCTTGTGTTCCTTCTAGCAACTTAAGCACTACAGGCACACCTCCAGCAGACTCAACTACATGCTCCACATTACGAGAATAATTCGTAAATACAGTTTTTGGCAAACCAATTCTTTCTTTCGAAAGCATCTGCAAACAACGTAATTTATCTCTCGAATGGACGATCCCCCTGGAACCAACCACAGAAAAAACGTCCATCATTTCAAATTGCCTTACAACAGCAGTACCATAAAAAGTTACCGAAGCACCAATCCTAGGTATAACTGCATCAAAATCATCCAAATACCTATCTTTATAATAAATAGATGGTCCTTTTTGTTCTATTTCTATATTACACATCAAATGATCAACTACTTGAGCCTCATGACCTCTTTTCTGTGCCGCTTCAACCAATCTTCTTGTCGAGTATAAGGAAGCATTTCTGGATAAAATTGCTATTTTCATTTCATTGCTTTTTTCTTTTCCTTAAAGGAAAGGTTTGTTTTTGATGTATCTATTAAGAATTTTTTATTTAATAATTTTCTTCCTATTAACACAGGATGTCTAAGACCGTTTCGGGTTGTAAGGGAAAAATCAGTTTCAATCACTTCACCAAAAAGCACTAACGGGATTCGTACAAAAAAACGCTCTTGTTCATCCCCTGTAGAACTTTTTACTCTTTTCTTTTTATACGAAGTAAAAACCTGTTTTTCAGACTGAAAACCATTGTATGTTTCATCTAAAAAAATAACCTCTAAAAAAGCTTCATGCTCATTTGTTTTTATTTCACAAACACTTGCACAATGAATCGAACTCGAGTATGCACCGCTATCTATTTTTACAGGCACATCAAACATATCAAACATTGGAAAGTCTGCCTTATCTTTTCTACCAATAACCTTCACTTCAATCATTATTTATTTTCAAATATTTCTTGAAACATCACCTTACACGAATCATCTCGTTCCGCAGCTTGCCTCATTAAATCCATTCCTTTATTTTCATTCCCATCAAAATAAATGGCTTGTCCCATGTAAAACGTATATTTTTTATTTTGAGGATATTTCTTAACTAATTCATTAAATATGCGAGCAGAATGGTGGTATTTTTCATTTTGGAAGTAAATCGCTCCTAATTGTTCTTTAACTATACGATTTGATTTTATTTTACAGGCAATTATTGCATTTTTCTCAGCTAATTCAGGTTCAAAAAACACATCTCCGTATTCGCCCGAGTAAACAGAACAATATCTATTGTAAACCTCCTGTCTTTTTGGGTCTAGTAACTTTGCTTTATCTAAATTTTGAATGGCTTCGGAAACATGATTGATTAGCAAGTTATAATCCGCCTTGTTCAAATAATATTCAAATGAATTATCGGGACTTTCAGTATATGATTTTTTTGCATAAAATCTAGCAGAGTCTAATTGCCCTAAACTTTGAAAAGATATAGACATATTTCGGTAAATAACTGCCTTAGAAATTTCATCTGTATTTACATCAACTAAAGAATGGAAATAATCAATTGCAAACTGATATTCCTCCTGATCAATTAAAGAAACTCCTTTTTTAATTTTATTTTGAGCTACTTGTTGTTTGTGTGAACAAGCGACAAATAAAAACAAAGCAAATAATACAAATAATACTCTCATTGTTATTTAATCTTTTTTAAAGATACAAATTCATCTCGATTTTAAATAAACTAAACAAAAAATAAAGAAATTGTATTTTTTTTATTCTTTATAAGGTAGTAATGAAAATTTATTTGTAATATTGCACTCTGAATTTTTGGAATAGATATTAAAGCACATAAAAATGGATATCATTAAAGAACTTGAAAAAGAATTAGTAGAAGTTAAGAACTTTCCTAGTTTTAAAAGTGGTGACACGATCACTGTTTCATACAAAATTAAAGAAGGAAATAAAGAGCGTATTCAGCAATTTCAAGGTGTTGTTTTACAACGTCGTGGTACTGGTGTAACTGAAACTTTCACAGTTCGTAAGATGTCAGGTAACATTGGTGTTGAACGTATCTTTCCTATTTCATCTCCTTTTTTAGATGAGATTGTTGTGAATAAGAAAGGTGATGTTAGAAGAGCTCGTATTTTCTACTTCCGTAACCTTACTGGTAAAGCTGCAAGAATTAGAGAGAAAAGAAGTTTCGCTCACAAAAAATAATATTTTGAGGAATCAAAAAATTAAGGCTCACAAACGTGAGCCTTTTTTATTTATAAGATTTTTAATAAAGATTAAATTAAAGGTGAAATTCGTCTAGAATCTTTTCAAAGTGCGATCTAATTCCATTTTCGCATCTTTATCTTTCATATCGTTACGTTTATCATGTAGTTTTTTTCCTTGAGCGCAAGCAATTTCAACTTTTACCCAACCCTTTTCTGAAAGAAACATTTTTAGCGGAATCAAAGTGTTTCCTTTTACCATTAAAAATCTTTCTATCTTTTTGATTTCTGAACGATTTAATAATAATTTTCGATCTGCACGAGGTCTATGATTATAAAAAGACCCGTTTTCATATTCAGAAATGTGCATGTTACGAATAAACACCTCCCCTTTTACAAAAACGCAATAGGCTTCAAGAATTGAAGCTTTCCCATTACGAATACTTTTTATCTCTGTGCCTGTCAATTGAATACCTGCCGAATATTCATCTAATAGATGGTATTCGAAACGAGCGCGTTTATTTTTTATATTTAATTGTTTTACAGACATCGTATTACAAAGATAAGAAACGGAAAAGGATTAAAGATGATGAAAAGAAAAATCTTTTGAATCATGTACCTCTTCAAAGAGATGTGGATAATATTTTTTCATCTCTGTATTCATCAAATCAATTGGAACATCTGCAAAAGTTCCATAATCATAAACATACTCCATAAAGCGTTCATCTCCTTGGTAGGGTTGAAACAAAGAATCATTTTCTCCGTCCCAATTCAAAACTGAAACATGTGATAATCTACATATCCTAGAATCAAAAGAAGGAGTGCATTTTATCCATTTATCGTTCAAAAAAAGTTCTACATATCCATGAAAAACAATTTCTTCCCTTCTCAAATATTGTTGTAATTTCTCGACACCAATGTGATTGATCACAATAGCATATCCTAATCTTGATGGGATTCCAAACTTTCGAGCACAAGTAGCTAATACAATTGCTTTTTCTACACACCAAGCTCTCTTTTTTAAAAGTACAGAGGACGCCTTCAATGCTGCATGACGTAAATCTAAATGATAGGGATCGTATAGAAACGACTCTCTCACTTTCTCATACAAGGAAATTGCAATGTTTTTTTTTTCTTCTAATGGATCAATATCCTTTAAAAAATCATTTAATGCAAGAGAATTGAAGTCTAGGAATATAGTCTCCTTTAAGAATTCTCTCATACTTTAACGGTGATGATTACCTGCTAATTTAATTAAACCACTCATGTTAAGTACCGTTAACTTACGAGTAGCTATATCAATGTACCCATCTTCTTTGAATTCCTTTAAAAGTCTGATAAGTGTTTCTGTAGCTGTTCCAACAAAATTTGCTAAGTCCTCTCTTGATAAATTGATTGGTTCTTCCTTATACACATCTTTTAAGATTAACAACACAAAAGCAAGACGTTCTCGAACTGATTTTTGAGCCATGTTAGTTATAAATTCAGCTTGCTCACCTAATTCTTTAGATAATTCTTTAAGAAGTGCATTTCTAAGTGCTGAATTAGAATCAATCATATTTAAGAAATTCTCTCTGTGAATAAAACAGATGTTTGCATCTTCTAATGTTGTTGCACTCACTTTATAAGGTTCTCCACTAAAAATAGATCTAAAACCAAGTACCTCACCTTCCCCAGCAATTTGTATTATCTGTTCTTTGCCT
The DNA here is from genome assembly GCA_947458955.1 of Flavobacteriia bacterium. Taxonomy (GTDB): domain Bacteria; phylum Bacteroidota; class Bacteroidia; order Flavobacteriales_D; family Crocinitomicaceae; genus CANHVK01. The sequence continues at coordinate 6,912 of CANGZT010000029.1, forward strand.
TCATCACCTAAAGTAAATACTTTAACCTTTCCTTTGTTTATACAATAAATTCCTCTTGGTATACTCCCTTCAAGAAAAAGACCTTGATTCTTTTTGTAATAACTACATGTTTTATTCTGATTTAATTCATCAGTTTGATTGGTTGAACAATCAGCAAACAATGAGCTTTTTCTTGCTCCGCAATTATCACAGGTAACAAATTTATGAGAATGATCAATCATTTTGGTCAAGTTAAGTGGTTAACAAAGGTAGTAATTTCACTTATTTTTTGAAAATAGAAACTTTAATTAATTATTTAAAACGACATCGAATTAGAATACGTTAAAAATTGTTTTTTTAAATCCTAAATTGAAAACAAAAAATAATTGTCTGTACGAATTAAATGAACTATACTGTTGCATTTGCTGAAACGAATTACTAGAACTCGCAATGAGGGTGTAATTTAAACCAAAATCTAAATAATAAGTGCCATGAAAGAATGCATATTGTGCACCAAGATTGATACCTGCTGCTATAGAATAAATTCTAGATTTGTCTACATATCCATCCGGAAATCGATATCTACTCTCATCAAATTCATCTGTCTTAAGACTTAATGTATTCATAATCAATGAAAAATGAGAGCTTAAATATCCGGCTGGTCCAAAATCTAAATCTTGACCATAAAAATTTTTCTTTCCAAATTCAAGCACATTATAATTATATCTAGATAATCCACTCAACTGAAGATTAATCATTTCCTCTGGATTCAAAGGTTCCATCTCAATCAAAGTTTCAGAATCTTTTTGAGGTAGTGTGGTATAAAACTTTGCAAAATAAGCGATATCATCATCCCTATATTCACCTAAAAAATTAGCTCCTAAATATGGTTGCTTAATATTCACTGCTCCAATTGAATTAAATCCTCCGCCTAATATTAGCTGAGAATGAAATACTGAAATATTCAGAATAAAGAGCAATAAAAAAGCGAATTTATTCAACATGAGATCGAAAAAATTATTTGTAACTAAATTACGATTTTGAAAAGGAATAATTCCATAATTTCGTTAAAAAAAGTGAAATGGCTATCTATTCTTTCAATGGTTTTATACCAGTTATAAAAAAATCAAGTTTTATTCACCCACAAGCTACTATCATTGGAAATGTAATCATTGGTGAAAATGTGTATGTAGGTCCTCATGCAACCATTCGAGGTGATTGGGGGAAAATCATTTTGGAAGATGGATGTAATGTTCAAGAAAGCTGTACTATACATATGTTTCCAGGCACAACCACATTATTAAAAAAAAGTGCTCATATCGGTCATGGTGCTATCATACATGGTGGAACAATTGGTGAAAATTGCCTAATTGGTATGAACAGCGTCATCATGGACGATGTCGTGATTGAAAATGAATGCATCATCGGTGCACTTAGCTTTGTTAAAGCCAATTCTCATATTGCAAGACGTAGCCTTGTTGTTGGAAATCCCGCGCGAGTGGTGAAGGAAGTTTCAGACGAAATGCTACAATGGAAAACAATGGGAACTGAATTATATCAACGTCTTCCTCAAGAATGCAGAAATTCGCTTAAAGAATGTGAACCCTTAGAATTTGAGGAAGAAAATAGACCAGCTCAAGAAAAAATGTTGGGAACTTGGGAGAATATTAAGAATTCAAAAAATTAAGAATAAATATCACCTCCCTCAATCCCTCCTCTAGGAGGGAAATAATCTAAATTAAAGATTTAGAAGATTTATAATTCTGTCTACCGTTTGATTATTACGATCTAAAATAAACGTTGATTGACGATAGATTGGATTGCGTTTTGCTAAATTTTCTTCGATAAATTGTAACAATTCCTCGTCGGATTTATTAGCTAATAAAGGTCGTTTTGATTTTCCTTGGTATAACCGCTGAAACAATTCTTTTGGGTTTCGCTCTAAATAAATAGTCGTTCCTTTAGCGTTTAATTGTTCCATTAAATTATTAAAACAAGGTAAGCCACCTCCTGTAGATATAACAGCTGGAACAGTTACATCTAATGATTGAATTAATTTCAACTCCAAAGAACGAAAATAAGCTTCTCCGTGTGTAGTAAAGATCTGAGAAACAGTTAATCCTTCTTGTTTTTCGATAAAAGCATCTGTATCTAACCATTCATATGATAATTTTGATGCAAGTTTTTTAGCGAGTGTGGTTTTCCCACACCCCATATACCCTATCAAAAAAATCAATGACATCGTTTAGTTTTCTTCTTCGACAAAAACAAAATTGGGATCTTTAACAAATTTAGTAACCGATTCAATATGGCTCGTATGCGGGAATTGATCAACCAAACTTATTTTATCTAGCATATACCCATATTTCTGTAAAGTCTCAGTATCACGTGCTTGTGTAGATGGATTACACGAGATATAAACAATTCTGTCCGCACTTAAATCAATTACTTTTTTCAAGGTCTTTGGGGCGATTCCTGCTCTTGGTGGATCTAAAACAATCGTACCAATTTTACCATTATACTCTGGATATTGACTTAAAAACTTCCCTACATCCGCAGCGAAAAATTTTACTCCTTCTACGCCATTGCGTTCCGCATTTTTACGTGCATCGATAATCGCTTCTTCTACGATATCTACACCAATAATCTGAGTGTTTTTAGAACGTTTGGAAAGTATTTGACCTATAGTACCAGTACCGCAAAATAAATCCATCACTACCTTACCTTCGAGTTCATTATTTTCAAAAACATAACTCAATGCTTTGTCATACAGCAATTCTGCGCTTTTAGGATTGGTTTGAAAAAAACTTTCCATCGAAATTTCGAAGAATAAATCTCCTAATTTTTCAACTACTTTCCAATCTCCATAAACTAAGGTATTCGTGCCGTTTTCAATTTTAGAACGATCGGCAACATTGTCGTTGATCGTATGTTGAAAACCTGCTAAACGAGTTCCTAACATTTCTTGTAAAAATGCTGAAAATGCATTTACATCAAATTGCTCTAAACCTTCAGAAGAAGTCACTAAATTGATTAACAATTGATTTTGATAAAATGACTTTCTTACAACAATATGCCTGAAAAAACCAATCTTTTTCGGTGGATGCCATGCAGGCAATCCTGTATTTTGTAAATAAATGCGAATATCACGTAATTTTGTTTCAAATTCAGCATCAAATAATCCACTTTCTTTGTTCAAACTTTCTACTTTCCACCACGTTCCTCTGCGTTTAAACCCTAGGGCAAAAGCATCGTCTTTTTCTTCGTTTAATTCCAAATCGTGTTCAATCGAAGAAAAACTATATTCCATTTTATTTCTATAATTGAAATCTAACGGCGATGAAATATATTCGTCCAATAATTCACTTGGATTGGGAATACGTGCAATTTTTCGAAATAAATCCAAGGTAGAAGTTTGTTTATGTTCACGTTGAATTTCAATCGGTACGAAAATATAAGGAGCTCCTGAAATTTCTTGATAAGGCAATTTCACCTCATCCGAAGAGCGTTCTAATACTTCAACCAACTTACATTCAGCGTGTTTTTTTCTTTTTTTATCTACTCTTGCCAACACTTTTTGACCCGGAAAAGTATTTTCAACAAATACCACAAAATCACCTTGCTCTGTTTGTAAACGTGCAAAACCATTTCCACCAAACGCAAATCCTGTGATCTCTACTTCTATTAATTGATTTCTATGAACTGACATACCAATACAAAAAAAGGAATGATTAAATCATTCCTCGAATTACTCCTTTATCTGATTTCTGTATAAAATCTAAAATGCCATCTCTTATTTCTGTCTCTGGCATTGTTTCCTTTACACTTTCTATTCCTTTAGAGATATTATTATTTTGAACATAAATGGTTCTGTATACGTCTTCGATTTCACGCACAGTGGCATCTGACATACCTCTTCTTCTCAAACCAACAGAATTTACACCAGCAAAAGTAAGTGGTTCTCTAGCAGCCTTAATATAAGGAGGTACATTTTTACGAACTAATGAAGCGCCCCCAATAAAGGTATGTGCTCCAATGTGAACGAACTGTTGAACAGCAACCTTACCTTCTAAAATTGCATAATCATCAATTTCAACATGTCCAGACAAACCAACAAATGAAGCTAAAATCACATTATTACCAATTTGACAATCGTGTGCCACGTGAACATAAGTCATTAACAAACAATTCGAACCGATTTTAGTACTCCATTTATCTTTAGTACCTCTGTGAATAGTAACACATTCTCTGATTTTAGTATTGTCACCAATCTCAACCGTTGTATATTCTCCTTCGAATTTTAAATCTTGTGGTATCACCCCGATCACAGCGCCTGGAAAAATCTCACAATTTTTACCAATTATAGTTCCTGGATAGATTGTTACATTTGGATGAATTTTTGTTCCTTCACCAATTGTCACGTCTTCATAAATAGTTGCAAACGGCTCAATTATAACATTTTTATCTAATTGTGCTTCGCTTGAAACGTATGCTAATGGACTAACCATATTATTTTTCTTTTACAATTTGAGCAAGCATTGTCGCTTCGGAAGCTACTTGTCCGTTTACATATGCCGTACCCTTCATATTAACTAATCCACGACGAATTGGTGCTGTTTGAACTAATTCAATCACCAATGTATCACCTGGTATAACTTTACGTTTGAATTTACATTCATCTATTTTCAAGAAATAAGTCGAATATTTTTCAGGTTCTTCCACACTGTTTAAAGCGAAAATCCCACCTACTTGTGCCATTGCTTCTACTTGTAGTACACCTGGCATTACGGGGTTTCCTGGGAAATGTCCTGTAAAAAACGGTTCATTCATTGTTACATTTTTCACACCAATAACGTGTTCAGGTCCAATTTCCAACACTTTATCAACCAATAAGAACGGGTATCTATGTGGTAACATTTTTTCAATATCGTTGATGTCGTAAACAGGGTCTTTAGTCAAATCAAATTTACGCCCTTCCTTCTCTTGTTTTTTGATTTGATCTTTCAATATTTTAGCGAAACGAACATTACCATAATGTCCAGGTCTTGCTGCTAAAATATGTGCTTTGATTGGTTTTCCAACCAAGGCTAAATCACCGATAATATCTAACAGCTTATGTCTTGCTGGCTCGTTTTCAACACGAAGTTTCGAGCTGTTCAATACACCAATTCCGTTGTATTGCACTTTCAACTCTTCTTTACCTAACAATTTTGCTAATCTATCTAAATCTTCTTGCTTAACATCCTCTCTATCAACTAAAACAACAGCATTATCTAAATCTCCACCTTTGATCAGATTGTTTTGAGCCAACATTTCTAATTCTCTCAAGAATACAAAAGTACGGCAATGTGCAATTTCGTTTTTGAAGTCTTCGATTTTATAAATATTTGCGTGTTGTGTACCTAACAACGGCGATTTGTAATCTACCATTACAGTTACACGGTATTCTTTATCAGGGATAGCCAAAAACTCAATTCCTTTCTCAACATCTTCCCACGGAATATTGTCAGTCAATTCAAAATACTCACGAACAGCATCTTGTTCTTCAAATCCTACTCTCTCGATTTCATTGATAAACAATATAGCACTTCCATCCATGATTGGAATTTCAGGTGCATCAACTTTAATCAACGCATTGTCTACTTTCATTCCATAAAGTGCAGCCAATACGTGTTCTGTAGTATATACTCTCGCTCCGTTTGCTTCTAGTGTAGTACCTCTCTCGGTACCAATTACTAAATCTACATCTGCTTTAATGATAGGTTGACCTTCCAAGTCAACACGTTGAAATTTATATCCGTGATTTACAGGTGCTGGACAGATTTCTAAGTTTACTGTTTCACCTGTATGTAAACCAACTCCTGTGAATTTAATACTTTCCTTTAAGGTTCTTTGATTTTCAACCATTCGAATTATTCTTTAATAAGACTTTTCATATTATTTTCCAACTCCTGTAGTTTTTTCAGGATGTATGGTAATTTCCTAAATCCAAAATACGATTTTTTGAAGTCATCCATTGGAATTCCTGGTGACCCCATCAAGGTTTCTTCTTTTTTCACTGTACTTGGAATCCCTGACTGTGCTACGATTTTTGTTTTATCCGCAATGGATAAATGTCCTGCAATTCCTGCTTGACCACCAATCATCACATATTTTCCAATTTTCGCAGAACCAGCAACTCCAACTTGAGCGGCCATAACTGTACTCTCACCTACTTCAACATTGTGAGCAATTTGAACTAGGTTATCTAATTTCACTCCTTTACGAATAATAGTAGACCCCATCGTTGCTCTATCAATCGTACAATTTGCACCTATTTCCACATCATCTTCAATGATAACATTTCCAATTTGCGGAATTTTTTTGTAATTCCCTGACTCGTCTGGAGCAAAACCAAAACCATCTGAACCAACAACTACTCCTGCATGCAGAATACAATCTTTACCGATTTCAGTATCGTGGTAGATTTTTACTCCTGAATATAGTATCGTATTATCCCCAATAGTAACATTATCTCCAATGTAAACGTGTGGATAAATTTTTACGTTATTTCCGATTTTAGCATTTTCACCGATATAACCAAAAGCACCTAAATACAGCTCTTCTCCAACTGTTGCTGTTTGAGCTATGTATGACGGTTGTTCAATTGCAGGTTCTTTTCTGCGCATTTGGTCATAAAACTCCAATAATTGCGCAAAGCAAGAATAAGCGTCTTCTACTTTAATTAAGGTTAATGTGTCAGGCAACGCTTTTGAAGGAACAAATGAATTGTTAACGATACAAATAGATGAACCTGTTTTGTATATATGCTCTTCATACTTAGGATTAGACAAAAAAGATAATTTACCTTCCGATCCTTCTTCAATCTTAGCTAGGCCATTGACCTTAACCTCGGGATTTCCTTCGATTTCACCAAGTATAATCCCCGCAATTTGTTCCGCAGAAAATTCCATAATACAAAAATAAAAGAAACAATAAGAATGCTCTAACTTCCTTCTAAGGATTTATCAACACTAATGGACTAATTAATTTGCACAATCTGATTCAAATGGCAAAATTAGTTTTCTGATATCCATTTTTTCTTTGTACCAAACAGACTTAACACCAACTTCTCCGCGACCTTTTAAATCAGCTACAGTAAAATAATGTATGTTTTCAGAACCAGTAAATTCAGACAAGCCAAAATCAAATTCCCCAGATTTTCTCAATCGATTGTAGAACGCTTTATTAGACTTTAAACCAAGTTCTCTTTGTTTACAATTTAATTCACCATCGGTTTTAATATACACAAAATCAGGATTAGCAGGTGTTTTCCATAAATATCCTTTCCCTTTGGCTGTAAGTGATTTTGCATTATTATCACTTACTGATTTCAACTCAGCAACAAAACTATTTTTAGGCAACAAAACATAAATGGAACGACCATTATTTGATATCAAATACACTTTAGTATCTTTTTTGACGTCACTCTTTTTGAAATCTACTTCACAACCCTCTACAAAGGCTTTTATTCCTTTTTTGGTTATGCCTTCTTTGTTCAAAAGTAGTTGTTGAGTAGAATCGACCACAATGATTTTATCAAGAATTGCACCCCTTACTCGGTTGTCTGGCAACCAACTGCAACCTCTATTTTGAAAAAATAAAATAACGATGATACATCCTGGAATAAAACCACCTAAAAAATATTTAAATCGACGCCAAAAAGTTGACATAATCACTTACTTTAAAATTCAGTGCTAAATTAAATATTCTTTTATCATACTTTGGCTTTTAATAAATCTTATTTCCTAAATCGTAATTGATTAAAATACTGATTACTTTTGTAGCTACTTGATTTAGTAATGAAAACAGACAAATTTATAGACATCCGAAAATTAATAGGAAACAAAAATCCTAAATTGCTTAAACTATTGCCGGGCTTCGTAATAAATTATTTGAAACGTGTATTACATGAAGACGAAGTAAACCATGTCATTTCCATTTACAAAGAAACGTTAAATGAAGATTTTTGTCAAAATGTAATTGACTATTTCAATATTGAATTATCTATCGAAGGTATTGAAAATATACCAAAAGAAGGCGGTGTAACTTTAGCAATGAACCACCCTCTTGGTGGTTTGGATGCTATGGCATTGGTTACTGCGTTAAAACACCATCGAACTGATCTTCGTTTTATCGTTAATGACATATTATTACACCTTGACAATCTCAAAGGAATGTTTGTAGGAGTAAATAAACATGGAAAAACAGCCAATTCCAATTTAATGAAAATAGACGAAATCTTTTCTTCTGGAAAAGCAGTTTGTATTTTCCCAGCAGGACTAGTCAGTCGTAAAACTAATGGAAAAGTTCGCGATTTACCTTGGAAAAAAACGTTTGTTTCTTTATCTTTAAAACACGACCAACCCATTGTTCCGATTTTTATCGATGGTGAATTGTCTAATTTTTTCTATCGTTTATCCAATTTCAGAAAAGCTATAGGAATTAAAGCAAATATTGAAATGTTTTATTTAGCAGATGAACTTTTCAAACAGAAAAATAAAAAAATGAAAATCATCGTTGGGAAACCCATTTTGCCTATGCAATTAGACAAAACGAAAAGCCAACATCAATGGGCGACATGGATACAAGATAAAGTTTACTCATTGTCTAAAAAATAAAATTATGTCACAACAAGCTATCATAGAACCAATCTCAACCGATTTAATTTTAAGTGAATTAACTCCTGAAAGATTCATCCGAAAAACTCGCAAGGGCGACAATGAAATTTACATTGTTAACATTCACAATGCACCGAATACCTTGAAAGAAATCGGTCGTTTACGCGAAGTTACTTTTAGAGAGTCTGGAGGTGGAACTGGTTTACCTATTGATTTAGATGAATTTGACACAAACGAAACATGTTACGAGCAATTAATTGTTTGGTCACCAGAAGATAATGAAATAGTTGGAGGTTACCGCTTTATACTTTGTGGAAATGCTTTAGTGAATGATGAAATTAGACTTTCTACTCACCATTATTTTGACTTTTCAGAAAAATTCATCAAAGATTATCTCCCTTATACGATCGAATTAGGAAGAAGTTGGGTTCAACCTAATTTTCAACCTTCCGTGAATCCTCGTAAAGGATTGTTTGCATTGGACAATATTTGGGATGGTCTAGGTGCGTTAATCGTTAAAAATCCAACGATGAAGTACTTCTTCGGAAAAGTTACAATGTACCCAACTTATAACCGTGAATCTAGGGATTTTCTTCTTCATTTTATGAACCATTATTTCCCTGATAACGAAAATTTAATGCATCCTTATACACCGCTTGTTCAACAGTA
>CANGZT010000030.1 GCA_947458955.1 Flavobacteriia bacterium
ACGCGGGGCAAAATGGCAGTCTACACCAGGCCAAAATATTCTTTGCTCATTCTTTATTCAACACAACGAACTTTCAACAAAACACCAACAAAATATAACTCATTTTGTGAGTTTAGCCATTATAAACTGCTTAAACCATTTTGGACTAAGAGCAAAAATAAAGTGGCCGAATGATATTGTTATTGAAAATAAAAAAATAGCTGGTATTTTGATTGAAAATCAATTTCAGGGTCAAAAAATTAAAAGTAGTATCATTGGAATAGGATTAAATGTATTACAAGAGGATTTTGACTTTATTAATAGCACAAGTGTCCTTAAAGAATCAAAAAAAGAAATCTTGATTAAACCAGTTTTAAATCAATTGATTTACTCGCTAAACCAAGAATTTATTCATCTACAACAACACTCTTTTTCAGTGTTGAAAAAAAACTACACGAATAATCTATGGTTACTCAATGAGTCTTCTGAATACGAGACTGAAAATGGAGAGAAATTTATTGGAATTATAAAAGGAACAGATTCATTAGGAAAACTGATGATTTACAGAGAGGATAAATCTAGATTAGAATCGTTCGGACTTAAAGAAATTAAGTTCACTAAGCGAAACGCTCTGTAAGCTTTGTTGCCATAGTGTTAAACAAATTACGCAATGGTTTTTCGGCAACCAGTTGAATCATCTTACTCACTTTTGCATCAAATATCAATTGACCTTCTGTTTGATCCTCTACTTGATTTAGATTAACTGTTAGCGTAAAAGGGAAAGGTGATTTAACCCCAGATTTCAACACCAATTGATTTGGTTGATTTTCTGAAAGAAATTCCATTGGAATAATAATCCCACCTTGCACTTTGAAACTACAATGTTCAGAAGAAGCCTCCCAATCTTTTATTTTGTCTAATGGCAGTAAATGATAGAGATTGGATACATCACGTAAAAAAGAGAATACTTCTTGAATAGATGCTTTCGCAACAGCAGGTGTACTCTCTATTACCATAATTATTTATTCCAATTTGCTGGATCTTGTCTCCAAGCTTGTAATGACTCCACATCACTTTCAGTGATATAATCATGCTTAACCGCTTGAGACATCAAATAATCATAATTTGTAAGTGTTTCGAATGGACATTTAGCATTTGTGAAGTTTTCAGTAGCTACGTCAAAACCATAACTAAAAATTGCAACTAAACCTTTTACCTCGCAACCAGCAGCACGAAGTGCATCAACAGCTTGTAAACTGCTACCTCCTGTAGAGATTAAATCTTCGATCACAACGACTTTCTGCCCTGCTTCAAAATCTCCTTCAATTTGATTTCCTAATCCATGAGCTTTAGGAGAAGTACGCACATAAACAAATGGTAGTCCTAATTCTTGAGCTACTAAAGCACCTTGAGCAATTCCACCAGTAGCAACACCAGCAATAACATCTGGCTTACCAAATTTATCTAAAATCACATCAGCATAGGATTGACGGATAAATGTTCTAATGGTTGGATAAGACAATGTTTTTCTGTTATCACAATAAATAGGAGACTTCCAACCAGAAGCCCAAGTAAATGGATTTGCAGGCTGTAGTTTTATTGCTTTAATTTGCAACAAGAATTCGGCAACTTTTAATGCTCTTTCGTTATTCAAAATCATATTGCAAATGTATAAAGTTTTTATTCAAAACAAACCTCTGATTTTCGCTAATAGCTCGGAATTTGACAATTTTAATGGAATTCTCATAAAAGAAAGCATTGCATTTAGTGATAGAAACCTAGTTAACAACTTATTAAAAAACAGTTCCATCAACAACCCTGTTTTTGTTTTGTGTGAAAATCCTGAAAAAAGTTTTCAACTTTACTTTGATGACTATGAAAAAATAGAAGCGGCAGGAGGTATTGTAAAAAGAAAAAACAAGTATTTATTTATAAAAAGAAATGGTGTATGGGATATACCTAAGGGGAAGCTAGAAATAAATGAAACACCTGAGCTAGGTGGAATTAGAGAAATAGAGGAAGAATGTGGAATCAAAAACCCTAGAATTGACTATCTAATCACGATTACCTATCATACTTATGAATTTAAAGGATTGCCAACTCTAAAAAAAACCTATTGGTATGCAATGCAATACGATGGACCTAAAGAAGTGAAACCTCAGATGGAAGAAGGAATAAGCAAAGTTTCTTGGAAAAAAGAAACTAAAATTTCTAAAATTTTAACAAATACCTACGCTTCTATTGAAGATGTTATTCGTCAATTTGTTGTAAAAAACAATATTACTATTGAAATCTAATTAAATTTGTGACTGTAAAAGTAAAAATTATGAAAAAAGTACTAGTTATATTAATGCTGTGTGGTGGTTTTACTACATTTTCAAACGCACAAGAAGTTGCCAAAACGGAAGTAAATGCTAAAAAGAAAAAAGCACCAATCACTTTCAAAACATTAACTATTGAAAGAAACAACATTCCTTATGGATCAGATGAAACTTTCACATTTACATTTAAAAACACAGGGAAAGAGCCGATCATCATTTCTAATGTTCAAACGAGCTGTGGTTGTACAACAGCAAAAAAACCAGAAGCGCCAGTTGCACCTAAAAAATCTGCTGATATTTCAGTAAAATACGATACTAAAAGAGTGGGACAATTTACAAAAACAATTACTGTTACTTCTAATATTAGTGAGCCAATTGTTTTAACTATCAAAGGAACGGTTCTACCACAAGAAAATGCTACCCCTGCTCAGACCCCGAAGAATCAATAAATATATTTAATTCAAAAAAAGCTTCCTGTTGGAAGCTTTTTTTTGTTACATTTTATTAGGAGACTCTATCCCCAATAACCTTAAAGACCTCGCAATAATATTTGCTATATTTTTACTTAAGGTCAACCTTAAATTTTTCACTTGGACATCCTTTTCAATAAGCACCGGAACAGCTTGATAGAAGTGATTGTAGGTTTTCACTAATTCAAACAAATAATTAGCAATCACAGCTGGTGAATAAGTCTCTCCAGCTTCTTTTATTACAGAGGGGTATTGACTAATTAATTTTATCACCTCTTTTTCATCTAAACCTAAGCTAGCATTCTCATAAGAACCTATATCACCTGCTTTATTTAACAAAGATTGAATTCTTGCATGAGCATATTGTAGAAAAGGTCCTGTGTTACCATTTAGTTCTATTGACTCTTCTGGATTAAACATCATTCTTTTTTTAGGGTCGACTTTCAATAAATAATACTTCAAGCCCCCCATACCAATTTGACGAAATAAATTTTCTTTCTCCTCGATCGACATTCCTTCTAAATGTCCTCGCTCGCTTGTCATGGCTTTTGCTGAAGAGATCACTTCCTCCATTAAATCATCAGCATCTACAACCGTTCCTTCTCGAGATTTCATCTTACCTGAAGGTAAATCAACCATTCCATAAGAAAGATGGAAACATCTATCAGCCCAAGAGTATCCAAGTTTTTTAAGTATCAAAAACAACACTTTAAAATGATAATCTTGCTCATTTCCGACGGTATAAACCATCCCTTCCATATCTTCAAAATCCTTCTTACGATCTAAGGCTGTACCTAAATCTTGGGTCATATAAACAGCTGTTCCATCGGAACGTAATACTAACTTTTCATCCAAGCCTTCTGCGGTTAAATCAACCCAAACAGAACCATCCTCTTTCCTGTAAAAAACACCCTTTTCTAGACCTTCATCTACTATATCTTTACCTAGCAAATACGTCTCAGATTCATAATAAAGTTTATCAAAATCTACGCCCATCATTTTATATGTTGAAGCAAATCCATCATATACCCATCCGTTCATCGTATTCCATAGCAGGTATGTTTGTGGATCTCTTGCTTCCCATTTAACAAGCATTTCCTTAGCATCACGCAAAAGCGCTGTTTCGTTTTTGGCTAATTCTTTTATTTTAGCATTGATTTCAGCAACTACTTTTTCGTCTTTACCTTCACGAGCAGCTCTGAATTTATTAAACTGATCAACAGTATCTTGCTTTACCCCTTCAAATATTCCTGCTTCCCAATTGACTATTAATTCTTTTGCTTCTTCATTAAAATGTTTGTCAAATTCTACATAGTATTTTCCAACAAACTTATCCCCTTTTAAACCCGTATTCTGTGGTGTCTCTCTTTCCCCTTTTTCATTTAATGGAGAAAAACGTTCCCACGCTAACATACTTTTACAAATATGAATACCGCGATCATTGATTATCTGAGTTTTAATAACTTTATGACCATTTGCTTTTAGTATCTCAGCAACTGAATAACCTAAAAAATTATTTCGCAAATGACCTAAATGCAATGGCTTATTTGTATTTGGAGAAGAATACTCAACCAACAATGTACCTTTAGAATTTGGTTCACACCAACCAAAACGAGGGTTGTTTTCGCTTAGTTTTAGTTGCTTTTTCCAATAATCAGCTTTTAAAACCAGGTTCAAAAAACCTTGAATCACATTGAATTTTTCAATTTCTTCTATGGATTCAACTAAAATACCGCCTAATTTTTGAGCAGCATCTTGAGGCGATACCTTCCATAATTTCGCAAATGGAAAAGCTACTAAAGTTAAATCACCTTCAAACTCTTTACGGGTTACTTGAAATTGGATATTTTTTTCTTCAATCTGTGTTCCAAAAAAAGATTCAGCATTTTTTAATAATACTGATTTAATTGTGTTTTCCATCAAACCTCGTTACTTAATTAAAATTATTTGTAATTAACTTATTAGCAATATCAAAGGCTACTTCAGCCATTTTATTTTTTTTCTCATCTAAACAAGGATTGATTTCCACAAATTCGAGGCAAGCTACTTTATTTGTTTTTAAAAGCCCATCCATAATTTCGAAAGCTTCACTTGGCTTAAGACCATTTTCAACAGGAGTTCCTGTACCATGTGAAGTAAACTCGGGATCCATAGAATCAACATCAAAAGAAATATAAATTAAATCACATACAGCTAATTTTGAGTTAATTTCATTTAAAATAGAGCTTATACCTTTAGTTCTTACCTCAGAAACAGAAACAGAACGAATATTGAGTCTATTTATCAAATCAACTTCTTCTTTTTCAACATCTCTCACCGCGACATATACTAGATCTTGAGGTAGAATTTTAGGACAAATTCCATAAAGATTTTTTAATTGGTTCCAAATTTCAGTTTCCTCAGAGCTTAATGAATTTCGTTGATTCGCATGATTATCTTCTGCCAATGCAGTAGCAACGGGCATTCCATGCATATTTCCCGATGGAGTAGTATATGGTGAATGAATATCTCCGTGAGCATCAATCCATACTACACCAATACGCTTATCTGGAAATTGTTTTTTGATTCCAGCGATTGTTCCACCTGCTGAACCGTGATCACCAGCAAAGACAAATGGAAAACGATTCTCTTTGAAAACCAAAGCTAAAGCATCAGAAACAGCTTCATACACTTTAATTAATCCTTCTGCATTTTTTGCAAATGTAAATTTTGTTTCATGATCCAATAGATGATTACAATCAGCTATTGTTTGCATAGGAAATTTACCGAATAATTGGTTTTTGATTTTTCTAGCTTCAGTAATAACAGCATATGGACCTAATGAAGCTCCTCTGGTACCAGCGGTAATTTCAGAAGGGTTTATAATAAAAGTTATATCTTTATCCATACTTTTCGAGTATGAAACAAAAATAATAATAAGTACAGCAAAAATAAACCTATGTTAAGAACTTTCATTTTATTCCTTTTATTTGGTCCCATTTTATACGCTCAAAAAACATCTTTCAAACCTTTTACTGGCGCATTAACCTACAAGGTAGAGTTAGTTGACAGCACTTTGAAAAAAGGGACCTTTCAATATTATATGCGGGTTTACACTAACGACACAATGGTACGTACAGAAAATGAATCTGAATTATTTGGAAAACAAATAGTTATAAAAAACTTGAAATTAAATAAACAATATCTTCTGTTAACGTACAACAACAAAAAATACGCAATTCAACAACAATTATTCCCAGATACCACTCCTTCTAAATATCAATTTGAAGAAAAACAAAAATTTAAAAAATTCGCAAAGAAAAAATCACGATTAGCCATCACCAGCATTAAAAATGTGCCTTATAAATTTAACACGTATTACTCCATTGAAATAAATCCAATTTATCTAGATATACTAAAAGGAATCAAAGGATTACCTACTCAATATTTTTTGCCTTCGAATAACGGTATACTAAGATACACCTTGATTGAAGTTCAAGAAACATCTTTGCCCTCGACCGCTTTTTTATTTAGTAAAGACTATCTCAAAATCACTTTCGAAGACTTTATTAAAATAGTTACAGAAACCAAAAAGGAAAACTAAAAAGCAATTGTTCAACATTTTAATGTTTAAACTTCTCGACCTCCTTGTTTAAAACCGATAAATGAAGACCTTACTTTAGTAAGTTGAAAAAAACTTACTATGTCATTCGAAAACGAATATATAATTAATAAAAATAATGAATCTGAAGTAATTGATTCTACAACAGATAACAAAAGAAAGAAAAAAGAAAGAAAAGTTGAAAAACAAAAAGTAACCCTAGGAGATTCTGAGGAAAACTTCATTTCAAAATTCAGAAACAGATGGGATGCAAAGAAAACTATCGTTATTCTAGGAGCTATCATTATTTTCATTTCTTTTTACATCACACTAGGTTGTGTTTCTTACGTTTTTACATGGAAAACTGACCAAAGTGAAATTATCGGAAAAGGTTTTTGGGAGTATATTTTTGAAAGTAATATTGAGCAAGTTGCTAACTGGAATGGCAAATTTGGAGCTTGGGTTTCTCACTTTTTAATCTTTGATTTGTTTGGTGTTTCTGCTTTTGCAATACCATTTATTACTTTTCTTTTCGGAGTCAAACTTCTTACAAATGCTCACTTACTTCCTTTAAGAAAAACAACTCTACAAACGACAATATGGATACTATTTGGTTCACTTTTCTTAGGTTACTTTAGTAATTACATCAATTTTGTAGGAGGCAAATTTGGTTTTTACACAAACCATTGGTTAACGCATATCGTTGGTAAATTTGGTGCTTTTTTATTCATTCTACTTACACTTTATGTAGTTCTAGTTTCACTTTACAATCCAAACTTCGGAAATTTATTTTTAAACCTGTATGAACGTTATATAAAGAGTGACGACGAGGAATACAATGATGTAGAATCAATTGAAAAAGAAGAAAATAACGAACAAGAAAACAGAATCCGCATCAAAAAAACAGTAATTCCTGATTTATTTGAAGAAGAGGTAGATAATGAATTGCCTGAAAACGAATTCATTACAAAAATAAATACAGAAAAAAATGATAATCAGACATCTAAATTCTCAGAATCCAATCAATCAGATAATTTTATAACTGAAATAGAAGATGTAGCAGTTTCAAACACATTTGAACCTGATCATGAAGGACCAATTGTGAAATTAATTGACGAAACCGATGATTTTCAAATTGAAGTACCAACTGAACCCGTATATGTTAGTCCAACTCCAGTAATTACACCGTTGGTACCTGAAACAGATTTTCAAGTTGAGGTAGGACAACAAGAAGAAATTTTATCAGAACACGAGGCAGATGAATTAAGGCAAGAATATGGTGATTATGATCCGACTCTAGATTTATCTGGTTATGTACTTCCTTCTATCGAGTTGTTGCGCGATTATGGTAATAATGAAATAAGCTTCAATAAACAAGAAATTGAAGAAAATAAAAATAGAATTGTTGAGACTTTGATGAATTATAAAATTGAGATTGCTCAAATTAAAGCTACCATCGGTCCTACAGTAACCTTATATGAAATTGTTCCAGCACCTGGTGTGCGAATTTCTAAAATTAAAAATCTAGAAGATGATATCGCGTTGAGTTTATCTGCATTAGGAATACGAATTATTGCTCCAATACCAGGCAAAGGAACAATTGGTATTGAAGTTCCAAATAGCAATCCCAAAATGGTTTCGATGCGTTCTTTAATTGCTTCGGAAAAATTTCAAAATTCAGATCATGAACTTCCTGTAGTACTTGGGAAAACAATTACAAATGAAACCTATACGTTTGATTTAACTAAAATGCCTCACTTATTAGTAGCAGGTTCTACTGGTCAAGGTAAATCAGTTGGTTTAAATGCAATTTTAGTTTCAATACTTTATAAAAAACATCCTGCCCAAGTAAAATTTGTCTTAGTTGATCCTAAAAAAGTAGAGCTAACTCTATACAACAAAATTGAGCGACACTTCCTTGCAAAATTACCAGGTGAAGAAGATGCCATTATCACAGACACATCAAAGGTCGTAAACACCTTGAATTCTTTATGTATTGAAATGGATGCTCGATATGAATTACTTAAAGACGCACAAGTTCGTACAATAAAAGAATACAATGCTAAATTCATTTCAAGAAGATTGAATCCCGAAAAAGGACATCGCTATTTACCATATATCGTTGTTTTAATAGATGAATTTGCAGATTTAATTATGACTGCAGGAAAAGAAGTGGAACATCCGATAGCACGTATAGCTCAGTTAGCACGCGCAGTTGGAATTCACTTAATTGTTGCAACTCAAAGGCCTTCGGTCAACGTTATTACAGGTATGATTAAAGCTAATTTCCCTGCTCGTATTGCATTCAGGGTATTATCTAAAATTGATTCACGTACAATCTTAGATCAATCCGGAGCAGATCAATTAATTGGACGAGGAGATATGCTTATTTCAACAGGACAAGATTTGATCCGTTTACAATGTGGATTTGTGGACACACCAGAAGTAGAATCTATTTGTGATTTTATTGGTAATCAACGTGCCTATCCTGAAGCTTTATTACTTCCTGAATATGTTGGAGAAGATGGAGGTGCTTCCAAAGATTTTGACTTAGACGATATCGACAACATGTTTGCAGATGCAGCACGCATCGTTGTCATGCACCAGCAAGGTTCTGCTAGTTTATTACAACGAAAACTTAAATTAGGTTATAACCGTGCAGGAAGAATCGTAGATCAGCTAGAAGCTTTTGGTATTATCGGACCATTCCAAGGGGCTAAAGCGCGCGAAGTACTTTACCAAGATCCTCAAGCATTAGAAGAATTATTACAACAGAAAAATATTGTTTGATAAAATTTTAGTTGTTGGAAATAAAAGATAATAATTCAACTGAAATTTTAAATGAAACAAAGGTTGTATTAAATTTCTTACTAGAAATATTTATACTTTCTAACTAGATGAAGAATCTAAGCATTCATTATAATCTATTGAAAATTAATTGATCTTATTTTCTAAACAGAAATGATTTATTCTCTAAATTATTTATTTATAGGTATTAAAAACACTTTATAAGTATATTTAATTTAATAAAATCAATTTAATAATCTTTAAATTGATAAGTTATCAATCTTAACCTAAACTAAAAAAAGAAGTAATAAGCTTTAATGAAATAAATAATTATCGAACAAAAAATGAACTAATTCAATAGAAAAATTTCTGTTCAAAATCTTCATATTTATTTAATGTGGGATTAAAAATTTTGACGTTAATCGTACTTAAACGATTGGGGGAATTGTATTCAGAGGTGATTAATTGTGTATATTCATTATTTATGTACTGATTTTTTTCAGTTGACCAATATTGAACTAAGGTTTGAGAGTGTCTATTTAGATTGTCATAACTTATCGTTTCTTTGGTAGTCTTAATCCACTCTCCTTTTCGTGAATCGTCAAAATAAAAAGAAAAACATTCGTTTTTTTGTCCATTGACATAAACTATTGAATCTTTTACCGTATTTAACCAACCCTTGATTGGATTACAAACTTGGCGATTAATTTGTACTACTTGATTACTATTGTTGTATTTAAAAATTTCTTTATGCTTTGGAATAAATAAATTAGTTAATCCATTCCAATCAGATTCTATTTGTTCAGAAATCCTATTTATTTCATCAAATTGAAATTCTTTCATATGAGTATACTTCCAAACATCATTTGATTTTTTTGAAGAAATTACTTTATACAAACTATCATTAGAAGCATAGTATAAATTCTTTTTAAAAACGGTATCCCAAAGATTTAGTTCTTTATTCAATTTTAATTCCAATGACTGAGTCAATTTAGTATGATCGTAGTTATTTATTTTTCTAAAAATAACCTCAAGAAAATCACCAACTTCAAAATATTTTTCTTCTACTATATTCCCAAGATGATCATAAATTAAAACCACAGAATCCTTTTCATTCAGTTTTAAAACACTACTAAAATGATTGGTAGAAATTGCTGACACACCTCTTGATTCACCTTGAGAAAAAGAGAAATATGATATTAAAACGAGTACTATGAAAGAAGCGTATTTCATACTTAATTGTCTATGTACTAAACTAAGAAGTATTCAAACGTATTTGGGAATGATTTTATTTTATTATTAACTCAAGAATGTTGAATCAAATAAAAAACGGCTACTCAAAAAATTGAATAACCGTTATAAATAAAGAATTACTTGATTTATTTTATTTTACTATTTCTATTTTCTTAATTGTTTCGTATGTATTGTTCCATATATGGACAAATATCAACGCTGTTGCTATTTCGTTCAAATCAAGGTGTATTTTTTCGCCTTGGTAGTTTGATAATTCTTGGTGATATACTATCCTACCTTGTAAATCTTTTATTTCGATTTTCAAAGTTCCTGTTTCAGCCTGAATAAATAAATTGCCATTAGCAGGATTTGGATACATCTCAATTTCTTTATAAGAAGTTGTTTCAACTCCTGAAAGTTGCTCTTTTTCAATCACCACCTTTATTGTTTTCAATTGACCATTAGGTAAAGTAATGGTAAATGTAACTCCATTGGTGAAATCATTTTCAGTAACCCCAGAAACCTGAATTGAATCACCTACTTTCACTATAGCTCCTGATTGTACATTGAAATTAGCTGCTAATTTTGTTACATCGGTGTTAGCTGGTATAACAATTTTAATTATGGAATCTAGATCTGTTATCGTTCCTTTGATTCCTGTAATTTCAAAATTCAAGAATCCTTGATTTTTAATAGTGTCTATTTTAATTATTTCAACTTTATAAAATCTAATTAAACCATTTTCAGCAACAACCTTATAATTCAAATTCTTTGTAAAATCATTAACTGTTACACCTGATTGTTGTTCAATCTGATCAACAAATACGTTTGCTTTAGCAGAAATAGTAAATTCAGCAATTAAAGCGTTCAATTGTGTATTCCCAGGTAATGAAACAATCACCATAGAATCATTAATGGAAGTAGTTGATTTAGTGTTTAAAAACCCAAAACTGAGCAGCTTATTTTCATTGCTCTTTGGTTCTTCATTTTTTAGTGTAACAAATATTTTATATAATGCAGATGGACCTGAACCAATAACAGCGTAAATAATAGGAGTTGTGTAGTCTCGTTGGTTGTTCCCTGATGATTCTAGAGTTTCATTATTATATCTAACATATGCACCGTTTGAAATTGTCCAAACAGCGTTTAAATTCGTAATATCCGTTCCTAGTGGTAGTGTTATTCTAACTGCAAAACCATTAATTGTTGCTTTTTGAGGAAAACCCACAAAACCAAATGATAACATCAGGTTGTCTTCAGGTTGAGCAGGATGAATAGAAATTAGGTAATCTACTTTAGATCCATCTTCTGCAACAACACTACACGAAACAGGTTTTGAAAAATCAGTAATTGTAACTCCACTGATTTGCTCGATATTATTAATATATAATTTCGCAAGAGAAGAAATAGTAAATTTTGTTTTGATTGAAGTTAGGTCTGAATTTGAAGGAACAAGTAGATCAACTGTTTTATTCATAATCTTTCCATTCACCACTAATTCATCAAAGCTAAATGTAAATAATGTTTTTTCAGAACTTTTAGGTTTATCTAAAACAGAAACTATAACTACATAATTTCTAGTAGTTCCATCTTCTGCTGTAACTAAATATGTGATTTTATTCGAGAAATTATTTTGAGTTACTCCACTTACTTGAACAACTGAATTTACTGAAACTTTAGCATTTAAAGAATACTGAAACGTTGCAACTAATTTTGTTTTATCTGAACCATAAGGTAAAGCAACTTTAATAGTGTCTCCAACAATTGTTCCTGTTACATTTAAGGAGGCAAACTTATATGAGGTTATTTCTTTTAGATTACTCAATACTTTTTTGGTTACAGAGTTTACCTTTAACAAATTATAGGAAAAAGGGTTGACTTGAATACTTTTTAATTTAAAATTTGGAATATTAAAATAATACACTTTATTATAGCTATCATGTAATCCTTTCACATAGATTGTGTCGTTGTCAGATATTAAATTAAAATCTATTCCCATTTTATAAAATGATGTCAATGCTGAAGAAACACTCTGACTTGTTTGAATAACCGCCGAATCTCCTTTTTGAAAATAATCTAAATCATAACTAGGAAAACCATAACCATAAACCCATTGATTGAAAAAATAGGTATAATCTTTTCCGCTTTTATCATTTACAGTTTGAATCAAGCTTTGCGTGTTCATTAATCCACCTTTATTTTTTTGATAAAACGATTTCAAGACTTCAAAAAACAAAGAGTCACCCAATTCAAATCGCAACATACTAAGAACCATTGCTCCTTTTTCATAAACATTTACGTAGTCGAATATTAAATTCGGATCATGCACGTCTTTATCAGACACATAGGTTGATTTATCGCTTGGAGCTGAAGTAATCGAACCAACAATATCTGCTAAATTTTGAAAATTAATTTTTCCTGTTAAAGACTCTCCACCAAGTACAGCACCAAAATAAGAGGCAAATCCCTCATGTAGCCATATTTCATTCCATTTTTCACAGGTATTATTATCACCAAACCATTGGTGAGCTAACTCATGATTCACCGTGTTTTGAGAGTAATAATTACCGATCATCGTTATGGTTTGATTCTCCAGGGCACCAACTTGACTAGGCGCCATAAAATGTCCATATTTTTCTTTATAAAATGGATAAATACCTAGTCGGTCTGAATACGCTTCAATCAATTTACGAGTAGATGCTAATTCATTGGCAAAATAAGTGGCTTCATTTGCAGAATATAAAAAGTCTTGTATCAAAATAGAGTCATTTATACCTTTTGGTTTAGCATAGCTGTTTTTCACAAAATAAGGTCCTGTTGAAAATGCAATTAAATAATATTGAATAGGATAATACGTTTTCCATTCATATCTCTTTTTGTTATTTACGACATTGACTGTATTTTTTAGTAGTCCATTTGAAGCAACTGTATTTGTATTTTCAGTTGTAACATTGATGTAAACTGAATCTGCTTTATCATTTAAATCTTGTTTACACGGCCACCATAAATATGAATGAAATGGCTCTGAAACAGTATAGGTATAACTATTATTATAATTGTTTTTTCCATTGAGTAATCCAATTGGAAAGGTACTTCCAGGATTACATTTCCCTTTGTAATATATTCTTGTAGTTATATACTCACCTTTATTAAAACTTTTATTTAAACTTATAACCAACTTATTATCTTGATAAGTCTTTGTTTGTTTTGTTTTATTCACTACTATAGAATCAATCGTAAATCCGTTAACTAAATCAAAAACAATCGAATTGAAATTATCTATTTTAGATTCAATCTTAGATTCAACAAAACCTGATATATTCGTATTAGTATTACTTACATTTAAATCAAGATTGTAAAATTTTACATCATATTCATTCATTCTAGAATCAGACACTCCTCTTTTTTTAAACAAGGAATTTGACGTTGCTTCCGAATGATATTTCTTACAAACATTTGCTGGATTTTGAGCAAAAATTGTCACTGTAAATAAAACTGTAAATAGTGTACTAATTCTCATTTTTTTAATGAATTAAGTTGAATTTTATAAATCTAATTTCATTTTCGTTTTGTAGACGAATTAAATAGGTATTTTTTGCCAAGTCTCCTATTTCTATTTTATGTTTATCTGATCCTTTTAATGTTTATTTTAAAATAATTTTTCCTTGTAGGTCTTCAATTTGTATGATTGTACTTTCTGAATTTGTTTCAATAAATAACTCACCATTCGATGGATTAGGATAGCATCTTATTTTGAAATATTATAATTTGAAGATAAATACGATAGCTTAAAGTTTACACAATCGGAAGTATCCATACATTCATATCTCGTTGATAAAACTGCATATTCTCCTTGTTGTTTTGGATAGAATACATTTTGAGTTTCACCTTCTATATTTTTATTCTCGTTACAATTAAACCACTGATAACTTATTGCGTTTTCTTCATTGGATTCAAATCCTTTATTAATCTGAGAATCATCTATCATTGAAAGTGTTGTAGTTAAACTATCTATTTTCATTTTCAATATTACTGTTGAATCACAGTCTTTTAATGATTGAAAAACTTCAGTATATTCTCCCACGTTTTTAAGTAGTTGTTTTCCAAATTGTAGTGAATCGCCCTGGCAAATATGCACTTCTTTATGAATTTTAATTTCAGGAAAAGATGATACTAAAATATTTTTCAATCGAATTTGATTGGTAAAAGTATAAAAAACGGCTATTCAAAAAAATTGAATAGCCATTTTTATTAAGGTTGATAAATACTATTTTACTATTTCTATTTTCTTTATTGTTTCATTTGTGTTATTCCATACATGAACAAATACCATTGCTGTTGTCATTTCATTCAAATCAAGGTGTATTTTTTCGCCTTGATAATTTGACAACTCTTGGTGATACACTACTCTACCGTGTAGATCTTTGATTTCGAATTTCAAAATTCCTACTTCAGCCTGAATAAATAAATTGCCATTAGTAGGATTTGGATACATATCAATTTCTTTATAAGGAGTTGTTTCAACTCCTGAAAGTTGCTCTTTTTCAATCACTATCTTTATGGTTTTCGATTGACCATTTGGCAAAGAAATTGTAAATATAACTCCATTCGTAAAATCGTTTTCTGTAACTCCAGAAACCTGGATTGAATCACCTACTTTCACTGTAGCACCTGACTGTACATTGAAATTAGCCGTTAATTTTGTTAAATCGGTATTAATTGGTACAACAATTTTAATCACAGAATCTTGATTGGTTACTGTTCCTTTTATTCCTGAAATTTCAAAATTCACGAATCCTTGATTTTTAACTGTATCCACCTTTATTACCTGTACAATGTAATCTTGGGAAGTTCCATCTTCGGCAGTTACCGTATATGTTACTGCATTTGTAAAGTTGTTTGATGTTGTACCACTTACTTGTGCTATTTGACCAACAGAAACAGTTGCTTTCGCCGATGCGGTAAATGTTGCCACTAAGTTTGTCAAGTTTGTATTATAAGGAACTGTTGATGTAATGTTTGTTCCAGAAATAGTTGCAGTGACTTGCGGATTCAATCCATTAAAGCTAAATGCTGTGATCGCTTTTTCTGATGATTTTGGTGCCGGAGCTGTTGTTACAGTTACCACATAGTTTTGGGTTGTTCCATCTTCGGCAGTTACCGAATAAGTTACTGCATTTGTAAAGTTGTTTGGAGTTGTTCCACTTAATTGTGCTGTTTGACCAACAGAAACAGTTGCTTTCACAGAAGCAGTAAACGTTGCCACTAAGTTTGTCAAGTTTGTATTATAAGGAACCGTTGCTGTAATGTTTGTTCCAGAAATAGTTGCAGTGACTTGCGGATTCAATCCATTAAAGCTAAATGTAGTGATTG
>CANGZT010000031.1 GCA_947458955.1 Flavobacteriia bacterium
AAAATGTTATTTGAGTTTACATAGTAATTATTCCTCTGCAAATAGAGGTGCTTGTGTTCAAAACTGTAGAAAAAGCTATATCGTCACGGATAAAGAAACAGGGTACGAATTAGAGGTTGACAATGAATACATTATGTCAGCAAAAGATTTATGTACCATCGATTTCTTAGATAAAATCATAGATGCTGGAGTTTCAGTATTAAAAATAGAAGGAAGAGGAAGAAGTGCTGACTATGTTTACGTTACAACTAAATGTTATAGAGAAGCGATTGATTCTATTTTAGACGATACTTACTCTCAAGAAAAAGTAATTGAATGGAAAGAACAACTTGCAACTGTTTTTAACCGTGGATTCTGGGATGGTTATTACCTTGGGAAATTAATGGGTGAATGGAATGATTCTGATGGTTCAAAAGCAACCAAACGAAAGGTGTATGTAGCGAAAGGAAGAAAATTCTATGATGAGGTTGGTGCTGGTGAATTTTTAATGGAAGCGCAAGACTTAAAAGTTGGTGATGAAATTTGTATTACTGGTCCTACAACAGGTATTATTTTCTCAACGATTTCAGAGTTAAGAGAAGAAAACAAATCGGTAGACTTTGTTAAAAGAGGCGCTCTTTTCACCATCAAAACACCTGAAAAAATTCGTCCTTCCGATAAATTATATAAATTAGTTGACGTATAAGAATGGTTCGAATCACACAATTAAGAGCTAAATGTATAGGTTGTAACGCTTGTGTTGAAGCAGATAAATACCGTTGGAGAGTTTCAAAAAAAGATGGAAAATGTACGCTAATCGGAGCAACAGAAAAAAAGGGTTGGTACTCTGTTTTGGTTGAGGATGATGAATTTGAAGCCAATCTTACAGCTAGTAAACATTGTCCAGTAAATATTATTAAAATAGAAAAGGTGTCCTAAAATGGACACCTTTTCTATTAATAGGATACTACGTTTAATTATTCACCTTTTGGCAAATCTTGATTTTTTTCTCCTGAATTAGTTGTTTCTCTTTTAATTTCTACTGTTCTACCTGGAATAAGATCATTTGGTTTAACAGCTTTTATCTTTTTTGAAACAGTGTTCTTATTTTCTTCTTTTGCACTATTTAAATTAAGATCAGAATTTCCTTTGGTTAATTGATTTTTAGCGACTTCATTTGTGGTTCCACAAGCAAAAAAACTAAAAACAGAAACAATTAAAAATAAAAATTTCATTACTCTGAAAATAAAGATTCAACATATTCTTCACGGTTAAATAATTGTAAATCATTTATACCTTCACCTACACCAATATATTTAACAGGAATCTTCATTTGATCAGAAATCCCAATCACAACGCCACCTTTCGCTGTACCATCTAATTTAGTGATTGCAAGTGCGTTTATATTTGTTGCTGCAGAGAACTGTTTTGCTTGTTCGAATGCATTTTGTCCTGTAGAACCATCCAACACCAATAAAACCTCATGCGGAGCACCAGGTATAACCTTTTCCATAACACGGCGTATTTTTGATAGTTCATTCATCAAATTAACTTTATTATGCAATCTTCCAGCTGTGTCAATTATGACTACATCTGCACCTTGAGCTTTTGCTGAAGACAAAGCATCAAAGGCAACCGATGCAGGATCAGCACCCATCCCTTGTTGTATTATAGGTACACCAACTCGTTCCGCCCAAATAATTAATTGATCTACAGCAGCAGCCCTGAATGTATCAGCAGCACCTAGCACAACTTTCTTACCTTCATCTTTTAAATGATGTGCCAATTTACCAATCGTAGTTGTTTTTCCCACTCCATTTACACCAACGACCATAATCACATATGGGTCACCATTTTGTTTTGCATAAGTAAACCCAGATATATCATTCGAATTATTTTCTGACAGTAAACCAGCTATTTCCTCTTTCAAAACACGATTTAGTTCTGCTGTTCCCAAAAATTTGTCTCTTGAAACGCGATCCTCAATTCGTTCTATAATCTTTAAAGTAGTCTCTACCCCTACATCAGAAGTGATTAAAATCTCTTCTAAATTATCAAGAATCTCATCATCTACCTTAGATTTCCCAACAATTGTACGTGCTATCTTTGAAAAAAAACTTTGTTTTGTTTTCTCTAAGCCTTTGTCTAAAGTTTCTTTTTTTTCTTTTGAAAATAAACCAAAAAATGCCATATCTGTTAAAATAGAAAAAGCTCCCTAATAATTAGGAAGCTCAATCAATAATTACTTTATAATTGAATTAGTTTTTTGCGAACCATTCTTTCACTTTGTCATTGTGAACGATTTCTTCTTTAAATGTATAAGCACCTGATTTTTCAGACTTAACCATTTTAATCACTTTCGTGTGTTCCTTACCACCACCTTTTTGTAGTGACGCTACTACTTTCTTTGCCATTTCTCAGCGTATTATTTAATTTCTTTATGAATAGTATATCTTTTCAAGATAGGATTGAATTTTTTAATTTCTAATCTATCTGGAGTGTTTTTACGATTCTTAGTCGTAATATAACGTGAAGTACCTGCAGCACCTGATTGTTTGTGCTCTGTACATTCAAGAATTACTTGAATTCTATTACCTTTTGCTTTCTTTGCCATTTTCTTTTCTTTATTTATGCCATTTCACAATGGGCGAGTAGTTTATTTAAGATATCCTTTCTCACGAGCTTCTTTCATCGCTGCTGTAATCCCTTTCTTATTGATCGTTCTTAAAGCAGAAGTTGAAATCTTCAACGTTACATAGCTATCCTCTTCAGGAAGATAAAACTTCTTTGAAATCAAGTTTGGGTAGAACTTGCGTTTTGTTTTTCTGTTAGAGTGAGAAACATTGTTTCCTACCATTACTGACTTACCCGTTAATTGACAAACTCGTGACATCTTATTAATTTTATTTAAACTAATTCTAAAAGCGAGTGCAAAGAAAACAATAATTTCCTGAACTCACAAGTAATTAATGAATTTTTATACGATTTTTTCCAAAATGGTTAATCGGAGAAAATTCAATGCAGCAAATATAGTCATTTGAATGTTTCGCTGGCGATTATCTCCTAACTTTATTTTTTTTGTCTCAACACCATCACTGTGAGCGATTGCCATCCAAACAGTTCCAACCGGCTTATCTTCAGTACCGCCATCTGGACCTGCAATACCAGAAATTGAGACACAAAAATCTACATCCAGAAACTTTTTTCCTCCAACAGCCATCTCAATTACCGTTTCCTCACTAACTGCCCCGCAAACCTCAAGTGTTTTCGGATTTACGTTGGCTAACTTAGTTTTCAAATCATAGGAATAAGTCACTAAAGAACCCTCAAAATACGCACTCGAACCCGGAATACTTACAATTTCATTTGCTACTCCACCACCTGTACAACTTTCTACAGTGCCTAATTTTAATTTATACTTCAAAGCCAAATCTGAAACTACTTTAGCTAATGTATCTTCATTCCAACCGTATACATAGGCAGGAAAACGATCTTTCACTTGATTCAAATATCTCCCAACTTTTTCCTTTTCAGACACTCCTACATAAGAGGAAACCCTCAATTTAACCATACCAGGTGAAGGCAAATAGGCTAATGACAAACCTTCCTTTTCTAACTCAACCTCCCAATCAGAAAGCTCTTTAGCTAAGAAAGACTCTCCAATCCCTGTAGTTAACAACGTTTTATGATATAAGCCCTGAACATTAAAAAACGATTTTATTTTTTCAAAACCATAATCATTCATTATCCCCTTCATCTCATAAGGAACCCCAGGCATACTCAACAAAATCTTGTTATCCTTCTCAAACCACATTCCAGAAGCTGTACCATGATTATTTATCAATACTTGACAACTTTCTGGAAGCGCTGCTTGCAGTCGATTCACCTCTAAAATCTCCCTACCTCTTTTTTTAAAAAACTGTTCAACTTTATCCAATACAACCTGATTCATTACCAACCTTGTATTAAAATACTTAACTAAGGTATGTTTTGTAATATCATCTTTAGTAGGACCCAAACCACCTGTAACAATTATTAAATCAGCTCTTTTAAAAGCCAAATCAAAAGCGTCTAAAATATCAGATTCACCATCAGAAATGGTACTTACCCATTTCACACGAATCCCCATCAAAGACAACTCCTGGCCCAACCAAGCAGCGTTTGTATTAATTGTTTGTCCAATCAACAATTCATCTCCTATTGAAATCAATTCTGCTAACATACTTTTTTTTTCATAAAATTATTGTATGTTTGAATATAAACTCCAAAATACTTAAAATGATTTCAAAATTTATTTTAACAGGGATAGCTATTTTAACTATTGGATTGGAAAAGCTAAATGACAACAACCAAACTCTTTCAATCGAACACAAACAGATATCCCCCTCAAAAGAACAAATAATCAATGGTTTAAAAGGCGCATTAAACATAGGTATTGAAAATGCGGTTAAAACTTGTACCGTTAAAGATGGATTTTGGAAAAACAACCTAATTAAACTCCCTTTTCCTGAAGATGCCATTGCTGTAAAACAAACCGCAGAAAAATTCATGCTACATGGACAAGTTGAAAAATTTGAAAACACCCTCAACAAAGCTGCTGAAGAAGCTTCAAAAGAAGCCCTACCAATATTTCTAAGCGCAATTAAAAACATGACAGTTAATGACGGTATATCATTACTAAATGGTGGCGAAGGGGCCGCAACTCGATTTTTACAAAAAAACACAAGCTCAGAACTAAAAATAGCTTTCAAACCGAAAGTTCAAAAAGCAATCGATCAAGTTCAATTAACCAAATATTGGAAACCACTAATTTCGAATTACAATAAAAAAAATCTTTTGACTGGCGGTAAAGACATAAATCCCGATTTAAACGCTTACGTAACAGATAAAGCCTTATCTGGATTATTCAAACTTATTGAAATTGAAGAAAATAAAATTAGAAAAGACCCTAATAAAGCACTTCAAAACATTACAAACAGTAGCATCTCTGCAGTAAAAGAAGTATTTGGCTCAATTTTAAAAAAATAAAACACTTTTTTAGCTAGTATTTTATTTTACTCATCTATTTGATTTAATAAAATCACTCACTAAATATGCAAGTGTTTTCCCTACAATTGCATCCTCCCGAAAACCATTAGGAGCAGCCTCAGGAAGATGTAAATAAACAACCTCTTTTTCTTTTGCTAACTGTAAAATATATTTTCTCGCATCCGCTACATTAATACCAGAATAAGTAAATGCACTTGCAGGCAATCCAATTATCGCATCCATATCCAACTCTATACCAAACGAATTCCCATTGTTTTTGATAATAAAACGATTAACATCCTCCAAAATCGAAGATTTACCTAGTAAATAATCATCATAAAAAGTGAAATCACACCCAGCTTGCTCTAATCTAGTTAGCATTTCCTCACTATTGTAAGATTGATGCAACCCAATCACTTTATAATAACTTAACACCCCTTCATTTTTAGCATACGAGAATGAATTTCCACTATGCCTTCCTTCCAAAAGACGAAAATCAGCATGGGGATCACAGTTTATTACATTTATTTTTTTTTGTTTAGCAATGTTAAACGCTCTCATCAATGGATAAGCATTATTATGCCCTCCACCAATGAGAATTGGAATGAAATCTTTATTGTATATTTCTTCCAAATGAGAAACCAAGAGCGCATCCAGCTCAACAACTTGATCACGCTTATCTTTTAATGTTTCCCTTGGCAAAGCTTTAAAAACACCATAAAACAAAATATCATCTCCAGATAAAAACCGATTAGACTGTATGTTTAGAAATCGCGAAACAAAAGACTGAAACCCTTTTTCAGCTCCTGAAAAACCTAAATTTGCCTGAGGACCAATAGATTCTTCCACCCCTAAAACCACATACTTACCTGTAAAATTTGAAAAATCATCGTAACTTTTTATTTTCTCACCTAATTTAATTTCCCCATCCCTCAATGAGGTATGTTTGATTATATCTTGTTTGCTAAAATTGAAAAATTCGATCATAAACTCTTATTTGACTTGGTGTTTTTGCATTAAATCCATAAAATAATCAGGCGGAGATATTGGACGCATCGTCTCTTTTGAAACAAAAACCAATGTAGTTGAAGCCACTGATATCACCTTACCATTTTCATTTTCTATTTCATATTCAAAAAATAATCTTGGACCTTTTAATGCTGTTATTTTTGTTGTTATCAACAATAAATCATCGTAATAAGCAGGAGCAAAATATCGCACATTAAACTCCGAAACAGGCAACATTACTCCTGAATTCTCCATATCCTTATAACTCATACCAAAAGACCTCAAAGCCTCTACTCTACCCACCTCAAAATATTGAGCATAATTTCCATAATAACAATACCCCATCTGATCTGTTTCACCATAACGCACTCTTAACGAGGTTTTTTGAATAAATTGTATATCCATATTGAACAATATATATTCCTTTATTTTATTATTAGATAAACAAAAGTAAACATTCTTAAGCAAGCACGTTATACCAAAATAAAAAGCCTAGATTTTGAGGTAAAGACACCATTAATCAAAAAAAGATAAAAATCAATAGCTATTTGATTTTTTTTTAAACTAAATAATCACAATCTTTGTATCACAAGATAGGAACACAAACTAATATACTGATAAATAAATTATTACAAGTATAAAAAAGTTTTAAACACCTATCTTTAATAACTACTCACAAAGTAACTATGGAAAAAGATCACGTTGAAGCTTGGGGAAACTGCTTAAAGGTTATTAAAGATAACATCGCACTTAATTCTTATAAAACTTGGTTTGAACCAATCGTTCCTATCAAGTTAGAAAACAGTATCCTTACAATACAAGTTCCATCTCATTTTTTCTACGAATGGCTTGAAGAACATTACATTGTTCTTCTCAAAAAAGTTATCAAAAAAGTAATTGGTAATGAAGGACGTCTTGAATACAGCATTGTAATGGAGAACAATAATAAAAACACTTCTCCATCTGTTATAAAACTTCCAACATCCAATAATGGAAATATTCAAAACAGCCCTGTTACTGTTCCGTTACATGCTGGTGAAAGTCAAATTAGAAATCCTTTTATCATCCCAGGTTTAAAGAAAGTTAATGTTGATTCTAACTTAAATCCAGCTTATTCATTTGAAAACTTTGTAGAAGGAGATTGTAATAGACTTGCTAGATCTGCTGGTTATGCTGTTGCGAACAAACCAGGTGGAACCGCCTTCAACCCATTATTAATTTATGGTGGAGTTGGTTTAGGAAAAACGCACTTATCTCATGCAATCGGAATAAGTATTAAAGAAAAATTTCCTAATAAAACCGTACTATATGTTGGTTCAGAAAAATTTGCACATCAATTCATTGATGCATTAAAACAAAACACTGTCAATGACTTTATTCATTTCTATCAAATGGTAGATGTTTTAATCATTGATGATGTTCAGTTTTTTGCTGGAAAAACAAAAACAATGGATGTATTCTTTTCAGTTTTTAACCACTTACACCAAAACGGAAAACAAATTATCTTAACCTCAGACAAACCACCAGTTGAAATGCAAGATATGGAACAACGTTTACTTTCTCGCTTCAAATGGGGATTGTCTGCTGATTTAACACCACCAGATTTAGAAACAAGAATTGCTATTCTTCAAAAGAAAATGTACGGTAATGGTATTGAACTACCTGCAGAAGTAGTAGAATATTTAGCCTATAGCATAAACACAAACATCAGAGAAATGGAAGGCGCTTGGACCTCCTTACTTGCTCAAGCATCACTCAATAAAAAAGCAATCACATTAGATCTTGCAAAGCAAATGATTGACAAGTTTGTAAAAAATACTTCGCGTGAAATATCAATCGATTACATACAAAAAGTTGTGTGTGATTACTTCAATCTTCCAATGGAAATTTTAAAATCCAAAACACGTAAGAGAGAAGTAGTACAAGCTAGACAAATCTCTATGTTCTTTGCTAAAAAAATGACAAAATCATCTTTAGCAAGTATTGGTGCGCACTGTGGAGGAAAAGATCATGCTACTGTATTACATGCTTGTAGAACTGTCATGAATTTAGCTGATACAGACAAGCAATTTAAAGTCTATCTAGCTGACTTAGAAAAGAAACTTTCAATACAATAATAACCAACCACCTTCGGGTGGTTTTATTTTTTCCTCATATTTGGAAGAATTTTACACATATAAAACCCTTACAAATTTATCAGAAGGATTATATAAAGAAAAAGGCTCTAAATTTATAAGCTTTGCTACACCTTGTTATAATGAACTGGAAGCAAAAGAATATTTAAATACGTGGAAAAAAGAAAATCATCAAGCTCGACATTTGTGTTATGCATATCGTTTTGGCGTGACTAATTTCACAACTCGCGCGAATGATGATGGAGAACCATCAAATAGTGCAGGAACTCCAATTTTAGGTCAAATCCAATCTTTTGAATTGACAAACGTTCTAATAGGTGTTGTACGATATTTTGGAGGTACAAAACTTGGAGTCGGAGGTTTAATAACAGCTTATAAAACAGCTGCTAAAGACGCTATTGAAAACGGAAAAATTATAGAAAAAGAACTTGAGTCGTTTATTGAACTGAATTTTCCATATGAAAAACTCCCAAATGTAATGAGCATATTGAAAAACATTGAAGCTCAAATAAAAACACAAGATTTTAATTTACATTGTCGTATGGAAATCCAATTTTCAAAATCAAAAGAACATATAATTCTCAATAATCTAAAAAACATTTCTTTAGTTGAAATTAAACTTCTTTAAAACTAGAAATAAATGAAACTCTTAAAAAAACTCACTTCTATCGCTGGAGCATCTAGCGATGAATTACAGATAAAAAAATTTTTACTCAAATACATCTTTGAAAACCAAAACAACTGGAAATCAAAACCTACAATAATTGAAGGAGAAGAATTTCATGATAATCTTATTTTAGTATTCGGAAAACCCAGAACTGCAGTTTATGCACATATTGACACCATTGGTTTTTCTGTATCCTATGAAAATCAACTCGTCAAAATAGGCGGCCCAGATTTAATTGATGGAACACCTCTTGTGGGGAGAGATTCTAAAGGAAAAATTGAAACCGAATTAATGATTATAGAACAAGAAAATAATCGTCCGATTATAAAATGTGTTTACCCAAGAGAAATTGATAGAGGTACCATTTTAACTTACAAGCCAAACTTTAGAGAAACAGAAACCACCGTTCAATCACCCTATTTAGACAATCGTCTAGGTGTTTGGTGCGCACTTAAAATCGCAGAATCGCTAAAAGATGGCGTAATTGTATTTAGCACATTTGAAGAACATGGTGGAAATAGTGTAGGTTTTATCTCTAAATTTCTATATAAAAAATTCAAAATAAAGCAAGCTCTAATTTGCGATATCACTTGGTTAACGGAACATGTATCACCTGGTAAGGGTGTAGCTATTTCCTTAAGAGATAGCATGCTACCGAGAAAAACCTTTTTAAATAAAATCTTAAAACTTGCCAAAAAATCGGGTGTTGATTTTCAACTTGAGGTTGAAAGCGCAGGTGGCAGTGATGGTAGTACCTTACAAAAATCCGATCTACTTATTGATTGGTGTTTTATTGGAGCTGGTGAAGATAATGTTCATACCTGTGATGAGATAGTTTCAAAATACGACATCTTGTGTATGGTAGAGATGTACCGTTTTCTAATGAAACACCTATGATGCTATTTAACATAATCTGCAATTATTTTAAAGCATAAAAATTAAATAATTCGATCTCTTACAAGAATTTCTTATAATTCAAAAACACATAATAATCCTAAATAATACTGACCCAAATCATAATTTTCAACTTTTGAATACTCTAATTTTACAGTATAATCAAAACTTAGAAAAATGGAAAAACATGACTTAAACCACGAATTCCCTGAATTAGTAAATAAAATTCATGAATTTAAAGTAAGCAATAATCACTTCAGAAAATTATTTGATGAATATCACGAGGTAAACAAAGAGATTCATAGAATAGAAACTGGAGCTGAAGTATCAAAAGACGAGGTATTAAATGAATTAAGAATAAAACGAGTACATCTAAAAGATGAATTGTACCATATCTTAATAAAAAACTAAAAGGAGGCTAAAGCCTCCTTTTTTTATATAAATTCAGACAACTCTAACCAACGTTCTGTTTTATTATCAATTAAAGAAACTACTTTAGACAATTCTATACCAGCATCCATAATCTCTTGATTTGATTTTGAAGGATTTGAAAGTATTTGAGTTAAACCTTCCTTTTTCTCTTCCAACTGTATTAATTCTTTTTCTAAAGTATCAAATTCTGATTTTTCTTTATAAGAAAGTTTACGTTTTTCCGACTTAACAGACTCTTTCGGTTTATCAACAACTATATCAGTAGGTAAGTCTTTAACAATTGTTAATTTAGAATCCTTATCTGTATTCAATAAATCTTTTCTATATTCTGTATAATTTCCTACTAAATCTTTTATCTTTCCTTGTCCTTGGAAAACAAAAAGATGATCTACCATTTTATCCATAAAATAACGATCATGCGAAACTACAACTAAACACCCTTCAAACGAACGAAGATAATCTTCAAGTACGCTCATTACAAAAATATCTAAGTCATTTGTTGGCTCATCGAGAATTAAAAAATTCGGGTTTTTCATTAAAACCGTCATTAATTTTAACCGTCTTTTCTCACCCCCACTTAATTTATGTACAAAATGATAATGCATATCTCTAGGAAAAAGAAATTTTTCCAAAAACTGAGCTGCAGACATTTGTCTTCCTTTTTCCAAGGGAATGTACTCCGCAATATCTCGAATTACATCAATCACCTTTTTATCATCTGGAACCTGTATTAATTCTTGATTATAATAACCAAAAACAACCGTATCACCAACAACCACTGAACCAGCATCAACCGGCTCTATACCTTGTATAATATTTAAAAATGTAGATTTACCCGTTCCATTATTTCCGACGATTCCTAACCTCTCTTTTCGTTTAAAGACATACGACAGTTGGTTCAAAATCAATCTATCCGGAAAAGATTTAGAAACTTTATGCAACTCTAAAATCTTAGTTCCAAGTCGTTCCATCTTTACAGGAATATCCATCTCATCCTCTTGAATACGTTGAGAAGCCGTTTTTTTAATATCTTGAAAACTTTCAACGCGTGCCTTTTGTTTTGTTCCTCTAGCCTTTGGTTGTCTTCGAATCCATTCCAATTCCTTCTTAAAGGTATTTCTTGCTTTATCAATTGTCGATTGTAATTGTTCTTGTCTTTCTGCTTTTTTTTCAAGAAAATAGGAAAAATTACCTTTGTATCTATATAAGGTTTGGTCAGCTAATTCTAAAATAGTATCACATACAACTTCTAGAAAGTAACGATCATGCGTCACCATTAATATCGTCGAATTAGACTTAGACAAATATTCCTCCAACCACTCAATCATATCTAGATCTAAATGGTTTGTAGGTTCATCTAAAATTAAAAAGTCAGCTTCTGAAATTAACACTTTCGCCAAAGCTACACGTTTCTTCTGACCACCTGATAACTGAGAAACTTTTAAAGATGAATCACTTAACTTCAAAACTGATAATATCTGAGATACTTTTACCTCTATATCCCAAGCATTCAAATCTGTCAACTCTTGATAAACTTCATTTAACAAATCTTCATTTCCTGTCAATAAAGCTTCATTGTACTTTTTAACAGCTTTGATTTCGGGCAAATCATGATCAAAAACAGCTTCAAGTATTGTAGAATCTGGATTTAATTGATCTACTTGTTGCATAAAAACAACAGACACATCTTTACGATAAACCACCCTACCTGAATCATAAGGTTCAGTATCCATCAAGCATTTCAACAATGTTGTTTTTCCACTTCCATTTTTAGCAACTAGCGCTACCTTCTGACCTTGATCAATACCAAATGTTATATCATTAAATAACATTTTATCACCATAAGATTTGGTGAGCCCTTCAACAGATAAAAAATTCATAATTAACGAATACGATCAACAGAGTCTAAAAGTGACTTATCTTTTTTCACTCCTAAATAAGCCAATACAGAAAAAATAAAACTAATTAACAATAAAGCAATACAAAAATTCAATTTAATAATAGCTGGATCACTAACAATCATACCAGTATATGAAAAAATAATTATCATAAATGAAATGAATAAATTGAAAAACATTAACCACTTAGCTAAATTTAACTGTTTCTTAAGATTTTTATATTGAAAAATTGTGAATAAAGTGAGGACTATTATCATCACAACCAAAACAAAATTATAATTCGTAGATTCCTTGATTATATTACCCATCTCATCACTTTGCTTTAACGAATAAAGTGATAATTTAAAAGTTAATTGATCTTTTTGAAATACAACTAAATCTAACCCTGACAACAAAACACTTAGACACATTATTGTCAAACCCCAATAAACTGTTTGAATTCTTTGTAACATAGTATTAATATTTTACACAAAGATACTAATTGTTATCCGTGGAAAAACATATCAAAAAAAAGAAAAAATTGGGTGAATTATTTTATTTATCACTTTAAATAAGATAAAGTAATAACATGATAAACAACTAACAAAGAAATGTTAATTAAAAAGAAAGATAAATGAAATTAGATATACTATGGTAAATCAGTTATTTTCAAATAATTATTTAAAGCTTATTTTGAAAAAACTAGTCTAAACCCTATTCTATTACCTTTAAAATCAACGCTACTTGACTCTCTAGAGGCTGCACGACAAGTAGATGCTGAATTAGCCCAACAACCACCTCTATTCACTCTATTACCCCCACTTGCTGGTCCCTCTGGATCAACAGTTGTACCTAACGGATAAACTCCATACCAATCGTTACACCACTCGTATACATTTCCGAACATATCATGTACACCGTATGCGTTTGGCTCGTAAGACCCCACAGGCATTGTTTTCAATTTCCTAACTTCATCACCACATCGCATTAATTCTGATGCACCATCGAAATTCCCTTGTTTGACTGACAAACAATTTGTTTTACCAAAAGCAAATTTACCATTCGCCCTAGCAACAAACTCCCATTCCGCTTCAGTAGGCAATCTTCCGCCCATCCATTGTGCAAAATTGTACGCTTCTCTCCACGAAACATTGATCACAGGTCGATTACCCCTACCCCAACCGTTATCATCTGGTTTTTCTAAACCTACAGAATCACAGTAAGCATCGTACATCTCAAAAGTAATTTCATATTTACTAATTCTAAAATCACTCAAAGAAACCTTGTGTTGATTTTCATCTGATCCTCTAGACTTTTCTGTTTCAGGACTCCCCATTAAAAAAGTACCACCTTGAATATCAACCAACTCAATTTTAGGTCTCCCTTCCTTTTTTAGTATCGTAGATTTTCCTGTTTTAAAATAAGACTCAGTATTCATTAATGAATCAAGTACTTTTTTAGTGGAAACTAATTCATTTTTAAGCTGTTTATTTATTTTTTGGTTATTACTAGTCTTCGACTTTTTATTTTTTTTCTCAACATGAAGTTCTGCCTCTAATAATGAGATCTTCTGATTTAGATTTTGCATATCCTCCAAGTGTAAAACATAACATTGCTCCAACTCTTTTTTCAACATTGAAATTTCTTTATCACGAACTGATACGACTCCAGTCAAACTATCTGTTCTGTGAGTAAGAACTTTTATTTGCTCTTTTTTAGATTGAGCAAAGAAAATCATCGGTAAAAAGATATAAAAAAATAGAAGGCAGTATTTAGGCATCATTCTTTTCAATTGAAAGAACTAAATTATACTCTTTTAATAAGCCGTGTAGATTAGTAAGAATTAAATATTAACGAAAAAATGTTAATCTATTGATATGCTCTTTGTCTTAGATAAAAATCAAGCAAAACAATAGCAGCCATAGACTCTACTATAACCACTGCTCGAGGAACAACACACGGATCATGTCTTCCTTTTCCAATCAATACTTTTGATTCACCATTTTCATTAACAGTGATTTGATCTTTCATTATAGTAGCAACGGGTTTGAATGCAACTCTAAACTCGATGGGCATACCATTACTTATTCCTCCTTGAATACCACTACTATGATTTGTTTTTGTAGTAAAATCATCTTTAAAAAGATCATTTATTTCACTACCTTTTTTTTGTACAGAGTCAAAGCCCGTGCCAAACTCCACTCCTTTGACAGCATTTATTGAAAACATCGCCTGCCCTAAAACAGCATTTATTTTATCAAAAACTGGTTCCCCTAACCCAACAGGAACTCCATTACATTTACAATAAACAGATCCTCCAATTGTATCCCCTTCTTTTCTTATTTGTTTTATCAAATCCTCCATCTCCTTTGCACGTTCCTCAATAGGACATCGAACAATATTTTCGATTTCAACCCTCGAAACTTGAGCTATTTCTTCATCTGACAATGAAATAGTTCCTACTTGATCGACAAAGGCAAAAATCTCAAGACCAATAGACTTTAAAAACGATTTTGCAAAAGCTCCAGCTACAACCCTTGAGGCTGTTTCTCTAGCACTAGATCGACCTCCTCCACGCCAATCACGTATACCATACTTTTTGGCATAAGTGAAATCAGCATGTGATGGACGAAAGGTTTCTGAAAGATGATTATAATCTTCAGTCTTAACATTTTCATTTTTAATTAAAAACGCTATCGGAGTACCTAACGTTTTTCCTTCAAAAATACCCGAGAGGAAAACAACTTTATCTGATTCTTTCCGCTGTGTAACAATAGATGATTGCCCCGGTTTTCTTCGATCAAGCTCTGATTGAATAAAATCAAAATCAACCAAAAAACCAGCGGGGAACCCCTCGATGATTCCACCTATAGAATCGCCATGAGACTCCCCGAAAGTTGTTAATCTATATAATGTGCCGAAAGTAGATCCTGCCATTAATTACAAATGGTTTTTTCTGTGTCTGATAAAATTTTTCTTACTTCAGATAAAGTGGGTGCCTCAGCATAAGTTCTAAGTACAGGTTCTGTACCAGAAGCACGAATCATCATCCAGCGCTCATCATCAAAGAAATATTTCCATCCATCTATCGTTTTTATTTCTCGCACTTGATAATCTCCAAAAGAAGTAAATGAATTTCCTTTACATCCAGCAATAATCTTTTGTTTCAACTCCTCTGTAATGTGAAGATCGTTTCTTTCAAATTTAAACTCTCCAACTAACCCGTAGACTTCAGCAATAAGTTCCTCTAGTGACTTTCCAGATTTAGCCATATACTCCCAAATAATCAATCCCATCCAAATTCCATCTCTTTCTGGAATATGTCCTTTAACGGCTATACCACCAGACTCTTCTCCCCCCAATAAAACATCATCAACAACCATCTTGGAAGCGATTTCTTTAAACCCTACTTTAGTTGTTTGTTGCTCTAAATTATACAATGCAGCTATTTTTTCAACCCTTGGCGTAACACTAAATGCTGTAACAATTTTTCCTGACATACCTTTATGTTTGACCAAATAATGAATCAACAATAATATAATATGATGTGAATCAACAAACTCCCCTTTTGAATCATACAAACCAATACGATCTGCATCTCCATCGGTTGCTAAACCACAATCGATATTACCTTGCGTCTTTATAAAAGATTCTAATTCTTTTAAGTTTTTCGCAATAGGTTCCGGAGCTTGACCA
>CANGZT010000032.1 GCA_947458955.1 Flavobacteriia bacterium
AATTCTACGCTGTTTCCTTATTTCCTAATAATGTCAAAGAACTTTTCTTGTGCTCTACTTCGTGATCTCATTCACTCGTAAATTCTCTCTCCGCTCGTTTGCGGTGTGCAAAGGTAATCAAAGTTTTTAATCTCACAACACTTTCTGAAAGTTTTTTTTATTTCCCTACTTTAAGTGTCAATCACCGCTCGATTGCGGAGTGCAAATATAGCTACTCTTTTTTCATTTTAACAAACTTTTTAAATAAAAAATACAATTATTTTACAATATATTAATAATCAGGTAGGTGAACAGATGATTAAACTGATTATAAAAAGTGAAAATTTAAGAAATTAATATCTAGTAAGCATTTTTTTCAATAATCTTAATCGTTCTAAATCTGGAGTATTGTGTAATTTAACAGCTGTTTCAAGTGATGTCGTAATTAATTTATCACCGTCAGAACCTATCATAATTCCTTTTTGTCCTTCCAAAATCAAATCAACAGCATAAGAACCCATTCTTGTTGCTAGTATTCTATCAAATGCAGATGGACTACCTCCCCTTTGAATATGTCCTAATACTGTAGGCCTTAAATCATATCCTTCCAACATCGGAGCGACCTTATTGATCAATTCTATGCTTCCTCCCTCCTGTTCTCCTTCTGCAACAATAATAATACTACTTCTTTTTCCTTTATTTTGACTTTGAATTTGAGCAACAAGTTCATTCAAGTCAGGAATTTCTTCAGGTATTAGTACACTTTCTGCTCCACTGGCAACAGCAGCATTTAATGCGATAAACCCAGCATGACGCCCCATTACTTCGATAAAAAAAATACGATGGTGACTAGATGCAGTATCTCTTATTTTATCAACCGCATCAATTACCGTGTTTAAAGCAGTGTCATACCCAATGGTATGATCTGTTCCATATATATCATTATCAATAGTGCCAGGAATACCAATTACAGGAATACCCATTTCATCAGATAAAATAGAAGCACCTGTAAATGTTCCATCACCACCGATAACAATTAAACCTTCAACCCCTATTTGA
Source organism: Flavobacteriia bacterium (assembly GCA_947458955.1). GTDB lineage: Bacteria > Bacteroidota > Bacteroidia > Flavobacteriales_D > Crocinitomicaceae > CANHVK01. The sequence goes on from CANGZT010000032.1 coordinate 1,039, forward strand.
TTTAAATTATTAATAGCCGTTATACGAGTTTCCTTATTTTTAAACTCCAAACATCTAGAGGAACCTAAAATTGTTCCTCCGGTATGAATGATATTATCAACGTCTGAATATTTCATTTCATACATTTCTCCCTCAACCATTCCTTTGTAACCATCACGTATACCAATAGGAACTATATTATGAAACAAACATGTTTTTACAATAGCTCGTACCGCTGCATTCATTCCAGGACTATCACCGCCAGATGTTAAAAGGGCTATTTTATTCATAATTGAGTAAATTTATTCTAATAAATATAATAAAAAAAAGAGCTTTCAACGAAGCTCTTTTATATTTAGTTTTGATAAACCATTCTTTTTAACAATGGATTAGGACGATATCGATCTTCTCCATATTCTTCAAATAGATCATTTAATTGAAGTAAAACCTTTTCTAACCCTATCTCCTCTGCCCACTCTAACAAACCTTTTGGGTAATTTACACCAAATTTCATAGCTGTATCAATATCTTTCTTAGAAGCTACATTCATAAATAAAGCATCAAACGCCTCATTTATTAACATACTTAGTATACGATTGAAAATATATTTCCCAGTTTTTTCATCTTCAATAGGTTTAGGTAAAATCGATCCTTCTGAGTAATCATAATAACCTTTACCAGATTTTCTACCTAAAAGACCTGCTTCTTTATGACGTTTTTGAGTAAAAGATGGTTTAAATCTCGGATCATAATAAAACGCTTCGAATACAGTTTCAGTCACAGTATAGTTAATATCGTTACCAATGTAATCCATTAAAGTAAACGGCCCCATTTTAAAACCACCAAAATGGGTCATCGCCCAATCAATTGTAGCAAAATCGGCAATTCCTTCTTCGTAGATGCGAAGGGCTTCTCCATAAAAAGGTCTTGCAACACGATTTACAATAAATCCAGGTGTATCTTTTACTATAACCGCTTTTTTATTCCAAGATAGAATCTCATCTTTTGTAGTTTCAGTTACTTCAGAACTAGTTTGCACACCAGGTATAATTTCAACCAAAGCCATTAAAGGAGCAGGATTAAAAAAATGTATCCCTAAAAATCGAGATGGTTTATTTAAAACTGCACTAATTGATGCTATCGATAAAGAAGAGGTATTAGAAGCAAGTATACATGAATCATCAACGACCTCCTCAACCTTTTTGAAAACAGCGTGTTTAACTTCCAGATTTTCAATTATCGCCTCAATTACTAAATCAGCATCTTTTAAGGAAGTGTAATCAGTAGTGAAGATCATTGCGGTTTTGAATGAATTCACTTGTTCAGCAGTTAGTTTCTCTTTTTCAACTAATTTTTCGAAAGTCTTAAATAAATTTACTTGAGATTTACTAAGCACTTCTTCATTCGCTTCAATTACAATAACTTGTTTGTTATTTTGAACAGCAACTTGGGCAATACCAATACCCATCGTTCCTGCTCCTATTACACCAACTACTTTCATTGTTATTTACCTTTAAATTCTGGAGTTCTTTTTTCTAAAAATGCACTAACACCTTCATTAAAATCAAATGTTTGACCAGCTTCCGTCTGTAAAACTTCTTCTAAAGCTAATTGAGTTGATAAATCATTAGAAAAACTTGCATTCACCGCTTTTTTGGTCAATCCCAACCCTTTTGTAGGCATTTTAGCGATTTGATTTGAGAATTTATACAATTCATTTTCAAAAGCTTCATCTGAAACTGCCTTGTAAATCATATTCATTTTTTCAGCATCGTTTGCAGAAACTTTATCTCCAGTCATCATCAATGCTAACGCTTTTTGTGTTCCAATAATTCGAGGTAAAAAGAAAGTACCTCCTGAATCAGGAATTAAGCCAATTTTTGAGAAAGCTTGAATAAAACTCGCTGATTCTTTGGCAATTGTAATATCGCAAGCCAAAGCAATATTAGCTCCTGCACCAGCAGCAACACCATTAACTCCTGCAATAATTGGTTTTTCAATTGAACGAATCAACTCTATTATGGGATTGTAGTGATCTTTTACGATAGTTTGTAACGCGGGTCCATTTGGATCTGTAGCTTCTGCTAAATCTTGACCAGCACAAAATGCTTTTCCCTCACCCGTAATAATAATCGCTCTTACTTCTGTATTTGTTTCCCCTTCTTTCAAAGCCTCTTGAAGCTCCAATGCCATTTCTCGATTAAAGGAATTAAAAACAGATGGACGGTTTAACTTTAAAGTTAAAACTCCATTCTCTATATTTTTTAAAATACTCATAAATTAATATTTTGACAATAAATCTTTTGCTCTTTTAATAAGTTGATTCCTTAAAGAAATAGGTTCAATCACTTCTATGTCACCTGCATAACTCAAAAATGCTCTGATTAGTTCTTCAGATATAATTACAGATAATTCGAATGTAGTTTTATTTTTACCTTCTTTTACTAATTGTTGAGAATGATGAAAAGGTTGAGAATCAATATATTTTGAAGCAATATTTTCGGCTTTAAAAATCACTTTTTCAGGAGCACCCTCCATAACTGTTATTCCTACAGCATGCTGAAAAAATCGCTTTGTATCGAATGAAATATTTTCTGAGTAAATATTGTCAGAAAGTTCAACATTCGACATACGATCCAATGCATATGTTACAACTTTTGATTTTACACAATCAAAACAAACTAAATACCAACGGTTTCTATATTCCTTCAAGACAAATGGAACAACTTTTCTAGATTTACTTTTATTTTCAGACTGGAAACTAGTATAATCAAAATATACATATTTTTTTGAACTAATTCCCTGTAATAAAGGAGTTAAGAATTCATTTCCTTTAACTGAAGTTCCTGTTTCAAATTGCACAAAATTAGTTGTGTCTTCCGCTAATTCGGAAGTTTTTAAAGCGACTCTATCTGCTATTTTATCAATAGCAAAGCCAAATTGTTTAAACATTTCAACATCTTTAAACTGAGATAGGGTACTAGCTGCAAACCTAATAGCCATCAAATCATCTTCAGTTAAAGGAATGTCATCTAATGAGAATGTATCTGATTCGTAATAATACCCTCTGTTCTTCTTACTATATTTAATAGGGGCATCATGCTCCATTCTTAAGTAAAACAAATCTTTTTCAATCGTTGAATCACAAATACTTTCACCTTCAGTTGAGCCAAAAAGAGCATCTTCACAAGCTGTTCTTAATTGATCTTTAGAAGGAAAAGGTTTGTATTTATTTCTGAGGCACTTATCAATAACACGGTACCTGATTAAAGCATTTTTAATCTGTCCCATAATTAATTATAAAGTAACTGATTCTGTTTTTTTTGAATAACCGAAAAGTTCAAAAAACTTAATTGCTTTCACAACTTCTTCAGGAACATCTTGTTCCCAAGTGGAAGATCCCGCATTAATTTTAGCTAATACATCATCCGATAAAATATGCAATAAACGCGTGTCAAAGTCATGAATTGATTCTATTTTATTAGCATCTTTTAAATACTGTAGTAAGCCTCTATATTTTTCAGGAATATCAAGTACATCTAAGTCATACAACTCACCCGTTTCAACATCATTTGCAGGGTAAACAAATAACTTTACATTGTGACCAAAACCTCGACCAAAAGCCTCGAGTAATCCACCTTTCAAATTATCATAATACCTATCATCAAAAATGGAATGTATATTATAAACACCTAAAATAACCCCCATGAGTTGTTCTTTAGCAATGGTCGCTAAATAATCTATCATTTTGTAATGCTTCAGATAATTTGAAATCATTACGGTGTAACCCAATGAACCAAGTAAATCTGCACGATCAATAAAATCTTTGTCTGAAATCTTACCATCTGCAGTTAGATCCTTCAAAGTCAATTCAAAAACAACAGCTACATTGTCTTTTTTGACCCCATGTTCACTCAAAAATTGTTGACTACCCTTTTCAATCATATCAATATGAACTTTGGTAACGGGTCTAAAACGTCCGCGCATCAACAAGATATTCTTCTTATATAAAGCAGTAGCTGGTTGAAGTACTTTTCCACACAAATCAAACATAGTTGCATCAGTCAGTCCTCTTTTCACAAGATTCAATGATAAAATACGATTATCCCAACCTTCAAATGCAGGACCAGAGACACGTAACATATCAATTTCAATTCGCTCACGCGTTACTCGATTGGTAAGACCAGATAAAAAATCTTCAATATTTTCGGCGCAGAAAAAAACAGAATGTATCAAATTCACGCCTAATATACCAAGTGCAATTTGTTGACTTCTATTGTTATTATCATGCATATTAACATGAAGTACAACATCACTAGCGGCTTCACCAAGATTACGCTGAAAACGAATCCCAATCCAACCTTGACCTTGATTTGTACGATGGTAATTTAATGATTCTACAGTATTACAAAACGCAAAAAAACGAGTAGACTTTGCTTTTTCTGGTAAACGATATTTCATCGTTTCATATTCAGTTTCAAGCATTGTCATCAATCTTTCCTCACATACATATCTTGATGCAGGTCCATACATAGAATCTGAAACCTTCATATCATAAGCAGACTGAGTATAAGCGATGGTACCTGAGCTACCACCAGCTTTGAAGAAATTCGCTGCAACTTCCTGACCTGCACCTATTTCTGCAAAACAACCATAAATATCAGGCGTTAAATTAATTTTCAAAGCCTTGTCTTCGGTTGTCAATCGTGCTAAATTTATCATACGCGTATGTGTTTGCTAACAAATGTATGAAAAAATCATTAGTTTATTCAACAATTTTTCAGGAAGCTGCGACTTGTAATAATTCTAAATTAGAAGTATAAAAAAGATACCCTTTTACAGATTTTAACTCCATTTGTGAAAGTACACGCACGTATTCTGATACCTGTTTAGTGTGCTTTTTACTCTTTAAACCTGTTTTAAAATCTACTACAATAATTTCATTTTTTTTATAAATAATTTTATCTGGAACCTTAGTTTCGAAATTACTTGATATAATTTTCTGTTCACTTAAAACAGATATGTTATCTTCTAATAGATTTTTATAATTATGATTTTCAAATATTGATATCAAATCCATTTTCAACCTACTTTCAAATTCTTTTTCAATAAAATTTTCTTTTGTAAATTTTTCAAGTATTGATTCGATTTCATTGATTGAATTTATCGCTGATAACAAGAAATGTAATTGGTTTCCATATCTCTGCGCTACAGACAATTCGAATTCTTCATTTGAAAAATCTTTAATTAAAGAAATCTTAGGAAACCATAATCTATCATTTAAATGTACAGGTAAAAACTGATTATTTTTAGCATCTTTATCTACGTTTGTCTGTACTTTTTTTTCACCAAATACAAAATGATTATTTTGAACTTTAATGCCTAATTCAGGAGCAATCAACCTTAGTGATTCATCGAATACACCACCAAAATTCTTTTCTTCAACAAAATAATTACCAATGTATAACCTCTCAACAGGTCTAGTTGTCATTACGTAACATAAATTCAATTTATCTAAAAAAATATTAGATAGTTCTGTATTGGAAGCCTCTCTAATATTTTTCACCTTACTGTTCTTTGATATTGGAACATAAAAGAAATGATTATCTTGTTCTACAAGTAGTTTGGTTCTTTTTGAATCTAAAGAGAAATTCATATTTGGTAAAATCACTATCGGAAACTCTAACCCTTTTGATTTATGTCCTGTCATGATTTTAATTGCATCTCTATTTTCAGGAATTTGTATCGAACTTGATTTTGACTTATTTTCATACTCTTTTAAAAACCCACTAATATCTGAACCGATATTTAAATCAAATTGATACAATAAATCTACAAAATGATGTATATAAGGGTTATTAATTTCATCTATCCCGATTAAGCGATAAAAAGATTGAACTAAAGAATATAAATTTTCAAAACGAGGAAAAAAATGAGCATTAGAATTAAAATAAAAAGCAATAAAACGTGATTTATTAAAAAATTCAATTTTTCTTTTTTCTACTTCAATTATGTTAAATAAACTTTCAAATGAACATTCTGGGTTTTCCGAAAAACACTGAAAATAGAGTTCTATAAATCTTTTAGCTTCTAATTCTGACTCCTGAGCGACGTACCAATTTAAATATGAAACTGTTAATTTGACAAAATCATCTGATTGTACAGTCAAACTATCATCGGAAACAACTTGATATTTTTGAGACAATGCAATTGCCCATGCATTACATTCCATTTTTGTATTACCTAAAATACAAATATCACCTGGATAATACCCATCTAAAATAATAGAATCAACCCAATTCAATAGATTAGATATAACATCAATTTCCTCTTTAGACTCGAATTTTTCAGAATGAATCTCAATATAACCTCCTTCATTCCCTTTAGGTAATTGATATACATCGTTATAAAATTCTCTCTGTTCATTCGTTAAATTATTCGCTATTTGCTCATAAAAATGATTATTAAATAAAACAATATTCTTTTGAGATCTAAAGTTATTTTCAAGTACTCTTTTAACACCTTCTTTTTCAAAATAATTAGATTTTAAAGAAATTTCAGGTTTGTTTTCAGGATTATAGATTTTTGGCAAAGCAACAAATTGTTCGGCAACTCCATTTTTAAACCTATAAATTGATTGTTTTGCATCTCCTACTATCAAATTATCAAAACGATTAGATAAAGATTCATATACCAAGGGTACTAAATTCATCCATTGCAACCTAGAGGTATCTTGAAATTCATCTAATAAGAAATGTTTGTATTTAGTCCCCAGTCTTTCATAGATAAAGGGTGCGTATTCATCCTGAATCAACTGAGAAATTAGTGTATTAAATTCAGAAATGCGAATTATATGTTCTTTTTCTTTTACCCTTGCTAGTTCAGATGAAATGAACTTTAGTAGCGCAAGATTATGAAAGTGTTTTAATGCTGTTTTAAGCACTAAATATTCCTCAACAGCTTTAATAAATCGTTCATTAAAAAAATTTGCTTTTTCAACCACATGTTGAGGGAAGATATCTCCTTTTGGATTTTCTTTTTGCAGATTTTCAAGCATTGAGTTTGTAAAAAAACTGCCATCTTCCTGTGCATGATCGAATATCGAATCAGAATTTAGTTTATCTATCGCTGATCTCGATCTTGATTTACCGGGTAATCGATCAAAATCTAAATCATCAAACTGATCAAATAATTCTTTAGACTCGTTTTTAATCGATAGTTCTAAATCATGTATTTTAATTTTTAATGCTTTATAATCATCATTTGAAAAATCTAGTTTCATCAAATCATCTATTTGAGAAAAATACTTTTCGTTTGTTAAGATTAGGGAAAACAATTTCAAGTCTTTTTGAAAATTCCAGGATTGCTCTTCATCTAATTTTTCTCTAGAATAATTTAAAACTAAATTTGTTAATTGAACTTGTGCTTGATTATCTAAACTATCTAATAAATTTTCAACAACATTATCTAAAACATCTTCCTCATTTAGCACAATTTTAAAATCACCAGATATATTTAGTTCTTTTGAAAAGGAACGAATTAATCTTAAATTAAACTTGTCGATTGTAACAACATTGAAATCTTCAAAATGATGTAAAATTGACTTTAAAGCTTTTTCAGATCGATTAATTACTGTTGGGATATCTATTTTTAACTGAGAAGCTAATTCTCGACAAATACTCTCTATTTTTTCATATTTATCCTTTTCTAAATCATTTAAAATCGATATCTTATGAAGATAAGTAATGATACGATCCTTCATTTCAAATGCGGCTTTATTGGTAAATGTCATTGCCATAACCTCACTGAAAGCATTTTGATCTTTCGTGCTATCAAGAATTAACCTCAAATAGGTTAAAACTAAATTATAGGTCTTCCCACTACCTGCTGAAGCATTTAAAACTATTAGACTCATATCAAAGGTTTACATTATTACATAAAAAAAGCGGAGATATAACACCTCCGCTCAATAAAAAATATTTGAAAATTACTTAACTAAATTCACATGACCAGTTGTATAATGTTCATTATCGTTTGCTTTTTCTTTAAAACCAAGTTTCCAAACAAAAGTATCATTTCCTAATAATTTGTCGCCATAAGTTCCGTCCCAACCAACATTTGGATTTTTAGATTCAAATACAATTTGACCCCATCTATCAAAAATTGTAAACGAATAATTTTGAGGATCAAACCCAGAAGTAAATATCGGTTGAAATGTATTATTAAACTCATCTCCATTAGGAGTAAAAGTATTAGGTATAAAGTAAACAACTTCTTCAGGGAAATCAATCCAAGTTACAGCAGTATCGCTACATGTTGCATTTGTTGTTGAATTACTTACAATCAAGTATACTTTAAACTTCCCAGTTATACTAGGATCATATTTATGCTTGACAATAGGTTCATTCGAAAAAGAAGAATTATCACCAAAATCCCATTTGTAGAAAGTCCCATTTTGAGATAGTTTACTATTAAATTGAACAACATTTTCATATACATTCACAATATTTCTATCAGTAGATATTACAGCAATTGGAGAATTTTTAACATGTATTTCATCTACTTTTACAATTTCACCAGAACATCCATACTCATTTATAACTGAGTATGTAATAGTGTAATCACCTTGTTTTTGATATGTAAAAGATGTAGTTCCTAAATCTTTACTTGAATTTGTTCCAGTGCCAAAATCCCACGTTACATCAGTAAATTTTTCACCAGATATATCTGTGAAATTTATTTTTAATGGATAACAACCAATTGTATCAGAAACAGCAAAACTTGGTGTTGGATTTTTGTGAACCGATACTAATGATGTCAAACCAGTCAAACTACTTTCACAGTTATTTGCATCTATAACTTTAGTTACAGACAATGAATAATTCATTTCTGATTTAGCTGAAAACTTTATTTCTAAATTAGCAATATCTTGATTTGTAGATAAAACATTATTTAGTGTGTAATCAACTTTTAGAGGAGATTTACCTTGAATAGGCTGAATGAAAGCAGATACATCATTATCATCAATACACAAACTCGTTTTTACTGGTTGTATAAGTTTAACATTTGGTAAAACATTAATTAATAATTTAACAGGAGTTGATTCTTCAGAGCACTGACCTGTTTGCTTATCTGTAAGAACAACTTTTACTAAGGCATTATTCATATATGATTTAGTAACTTGAGATGATAAAATGTTTGTAGTACCAGTATTTGCAAAATCTGTAAATGAAACATTATTCCAAGTTACACCTGCATCAGTACTAATTTTCCATTGGAAATTTGCAGTTAAATCATTATTCACTCCGTTTACTGTAATTGGAGCTCCCTCACAAACAGCAGTTACAATTGGATCAGCAGGTTTAGTTGGTTTTGTACACGGAGTTGGTATTCCACTAAACCCATCAGAAGCTGGACAAAATAATTCGGTTTTCGATGCATCTTGCTTTGGAGTTACTATAATATAAGCTTTTTTACTAGAGTTAATTCCTCCAACTGTAAATTCTGTAGTTGCACCTGTAACTAATGGACTTGTTACATTTTTATATTGAGCTAAAGTCGGTTGAGCAGCATTTATGTTGGTAATTGCTGTATCAATATTCCAATAATCAGGTAGAACTGATGATGTAGCCCAAGTAAACTTAACATTGTTAAAGTCATTAACTGCAGCAAAATTTACTGGTTTTACTGTCGGTTTAACCGTGATTTTGAACGTTATGGGCTGACCTACACATTGATCTAAAGTTGGTATGACAGTAATAATTGAAACAGCGTCAACAGTAGGGTTAGAAGTTGTAAAAGATTCAAATTCTGAAACATTTTTAGTCCCATCCGTACTATTTATACCTTCAAGCTTAACACCAGTCGTTTGTAAATCACTTTTCCAAGTAAATGTTGGCGAGCCAACTTGACTAACTTTAAAATCAAAATCCTTAGGTTTTAATGGATCGTTAACAAGAGTTCCAGGACAAAAAGACTTATCAGCAACAGAAACCATTGTTGGTAAAGGTTTAACAGTTAATAATACCTCTTTAGAAACAGTATTACACGAACCACCCACAGTAGCTGTTTTTAATATCACTCGGAACTTGATTCCATCTAACCCTTTCACATCGCTAATTGATAAAGTTGTGCTTGTATTAGTAGTACCACTAACGGAATAGACACCCGTAAGTGTTAATGGTGTCCATGTCCCACCAGGTGTTAAAAACTCCCAAGTCAGAGGTGTATTTAAATCAGCAGAATTGTATCCTAAATCAAATGAAGTTGAAACTGGATTTGTAGTTGTTCCTTCACATATAGTAACATCAGCTAAATCTTTTGTAATTATAGGAGCATCACATGGTATAGCAGTTAAATCAAAAAATGATGAACCATAACAACTTGGAGTCGCTAGAGGTGAGTTATCTTTTGGTGTTACTTTAATGAAGACTTTGTCTCCAGGTTGTAAATTGTTTTTAAGGTATTCCCACTTCGAAGTTGATGTATTGTAAGATAAAGTTCCTGTTGCTGTACCATATGTACCAACAGTTGAACAACTATTACATATAAACTCTTCAACCAAATAATTATCTTCATTTGCACCCGTTTGTGTATTTAAACCAGTTAAATCTGACCATTGGAATGTTACTGATGAAACATCAGTTCCTTTAGAGCTTATCGAAGGCTTTTGTGTAGCTTGTACTTTAAAAGAAGCTAGTGTAAAATCACTCGATTTACAACCTGTCACCGTATTTTCTACTCTTACTTTTAGTCCACTATATGTATTTACAGGTAATTTAATTGGTAATCCAGTGATTACAATTGGTGATGAACTCACAGGGAGATTAATTGAGGGAACTGATGGTAAGTTTGGATCAAAAACTATTTGATTTGGATTACCTGTTAAATTTGTATATGCTAGAGCAGGATCATTTCCTTCACATATATCAGATACAGTAGGTACAAATGATGGTATTGGATTAACTGTTACTGTTGCAGTATTAGTACAGCCTTTATTATCAGTATACGTGACAACTGAATTTCCATTACCTGTTACTACTCCTGTTACTAAACCCGTATTAGAAATTGTAGCATTAGTAGTAGTTGCAGATGACCATGCATTAGTTGTAGAAGCTGTACCAGAGCCCGTTAATTGAGAAGTTGCTCCAGCACAAAGATTTAAAGTACCAGATATTGTTGGTCTAGGATTGATGGTTACATCTCTTGTAGCTGTACAACCATTGTTGTCAGTATACGTAATAACTGAATTGCCATTACCTGTTGCTGCACCCGATACTAAACCAGTATTAGATATTGTTGCATTTGCAGGAGTTGCAGATGCCCATGCATTAGTTGATGCTGCAGATCCTGAACCAGTTAATTGTGAAGTTGCGCCCGCACAAAGACTTAAGTTACCAGTTATTGTTGGTTTAGGATTAATGGTTATATCTTTTGTAGTTGAACAACCATTTAACGTTGATGTCAACTTTAAGTTAGTAGAAGCAATTGTTGGTTTGTAAGCTGAAACGTTAAATTTATTTGTCGTACCACTAGCAACAACCCCGGCAAAACTTGGATCACTAGAAGTTAAAACACCATTACTCGTGTATTCTACAGTTGTTAAATCACAAATAGCTGAAGGACCAGTTATTGTAGGCCCACCTGAAACAGTAACTGTTATTGATTTAGAACCTTTGCAATTTGAATTACCAGTTAATCCATTATCCCAATCGTATGTTATAGTATGAGTTCCTGATCCTGCTTTTTTTGGATCAAAAGTAGCTATACCAAGTTCATCAAGGTAATTTGGTCCTATACCTTGAACAAGAGCTCCCACTCCACAAGTTGAACAAGAAAATGAAGCTTTAAAATTTGTAGGTTTCAAAACTACTGATTTTGCGGATTCAGCACCTGCAGTTATAGTTAATGTACCAGACCCAATTACTGTTCCAGACATCACATCATAAGCAGTATAAGTATAAGTACCACTATTCGTATTAGATTTATCTAAAGAAAAAGTGTACCCGTTTGGTTTTGCAAAATATTTAGTATAACTTCCTGTAACAGAACCATTGGTTGATCCGTCTCCAAATGGCTCAGAGCTAATTAAAACACCCGAATTAGCATCATAAATATTAATTATGGTATTTGAAGAATTTAAACTTCCAGATGTGGCAGTAACATCTATAGCTATTAAAGGAAATGGCCAGCCTTGATCAGGGGTACTTGTATTTGAGAAATAAATAGAACTAACATCTTTAGGTGCTAAATAAACAGGGTTTGAACTACATGTAAAAGATGTATTTGAAATTTTAGTTGTAAGATCTACATCAGAATAAAATTCAAAATCAACTGGTTTACATGTTGGTGGCAATAGCGGAGGTACTTTACCATAATAATCCATACAATATTCTTGAAGAAAAGAACCAGAAGGTATATTAAATGTAGTTTCTAAAATATATGTTCCATTCGGAATTAAATTAGACCATTCAGGATTCCAAGAACCTTGCAAACCAGATCTATTATATGCGTTGTTATTAGAACCAGTTCCCGTACCAAATTTCAAAGTTGAAATTGGTGATGATCCGCAGTTTGTTTGACTGTAAAGGTTGGAGGTAATTGTATAGGTAGAATTATTTGTTACTTTTGAACCTTGTACGTATGCCCCAAGAAATCCATTTGGATCAGCTTTAACAATTTGATAAGTTTTATATGTACCTGACGCACTTAAACCACTATTACAATTTTGGGCACCTTGACCAGGACAATTAAATGAAGATGGATTACAAGTAACTGTAGGGTCTGTTGGTGTTTTAGGAAATCTATCTGCATAAGTAGGTACATTTCCAATCGGACAATTTGGTGTAACACATGTACCGCATGGGGTGGGGGTGGTGATAGAAGATAGATAATTAACAATAATAGGATCACCCATTTTATAACAACCCGTACCGTCATTAACTATTGCTTTTGTACCACCAGTATTATCAGGAAATCTAGTGTAAGGTATAACCCAAACTTTATTCAAATTACCAGGCAACCCCTTTGCAATACCATTTTCATTAATTGTAGAAGTTGTTGTATTATTTACTGACCCAACGTAACAAGGATGATTATTTAAATCAAGTAACTGATCAGCAGTCAAAACACCTGGGTCGCAATCGAAAATAGCATAAGAATTTATATGACTGGTTGTAGGCATAACTGTTCCTGTTGAAGTAAATGTTAAAGTAGAACCAAGGCTTAAATCATATTCATTAGTAGTTTTTAAAGTCCCACCTGTTACTGTAATATTACCTACAGATGCACTACACGACGAAGAGGCATCAGCGTTATACAGATATAGTTCTACATACTGTATTTCTGCAGGTTTTGAAATATCAACTTCATCACAATCTGTATCATTAGGATCAAAAGTAATAGTTACACAAATATTATATTTAGTAGATGGGTTAACAGTATATTCATTGAAGCCAGCAGCAGTAGTTGTTGTTGGTGTGAGTGATAAACCTCCACAAGATGGTGAAATACTTATAACTCTATTTTCTGTACAATTATTAGGAGTACCAACATAAAACCTAAAACCTATTTTAGTTTCTGAAGCTTTAGTTGTATACTCATAACATAATTGGTGTGTCTGTCCAGCATCTGTTCTTAAATTCAGAGCACTTAAATCAATCGTAGCTGCAGGTGTTCCGGTTGATGCATCCGCTTCAGCAGCAGCTTTTGTAGTATAATATTGTGGAGAACACAAGTTTGCACCAGTTGCGCCACACCCACATTTTTGAGCAAAAGAATAAGATGTTAATAAAGTGAAAATTAAAAATATCAGATGATTGAATTTCGCTTCAAATTTCAAATTTATATTCATAAAATTTATATTTGTTCTTGGTTATTTAATGACAAATAAAACAAAAAAAAGTTGCTTTAAAAGACTTATAAAGTTATAAAATATTTCTTAATTCAATAATCTAAAAATATAAACCCTCTTTTAACTACAAGCTTTGTAAGTTCATTATTCACATACAAACCACCAGTACCCAAACCTTGTGGTAAATTATTTTTGAAGGTTGAGGAAAATTGAGCAATCGTATTCAATCCTATATTAGATTCTAATGCTGAAGTCATCCACCAAGGAATATCATAACTTTCTGCAATATTAATCCATTCTGTACTTCCTTTTAAACCACCATGTAGGCTTGGTTTTAGAATAATATACTGAGGTTTTATATGAGATAATAAATGTTTTTTATTTTCAATTCCATAAATACCAATCAACTCTTCGTCCAATGCGATAGGCAATGGAGTTTTTGAACATAAATCAGCCATTTCTTGAATTTGACCTTGCTTTATCGGTTGTTCAATAGAATGTAATTTAAATTTTGATAGTTGATCTAATTTAATCAGTGCATCTTTCACAGAAAAAGCGCCATTAGCATCTACTCTCAACTCTATTTCAGATGGGGGAAAACGATTTCTGATGCTTTTTAGAATATCCAATTCCTGATCAAAATCAATAGCACCAACTTTCATTTTCAAACATGTAAACCCTTGAATTAGCTTTTCCTCAATTTGTTGAAGCATATTTTCTTTTGAACCCATCCAAATCAAACCATTAATTGGAATTCC
>CANGZT010000033.1 GCA_947458955.1 Flavobacteriia bacterium
GAATGCAGGAACAGCTGCTGTGATGCCTCTGGGAGCTCCGATTGGTACTAACAAAGGATTGAGAACGATGGACTTTTTAGAAATTATCATCGAGCAAAGTAATGTACCTGTGATTGTGGATGCTGGAATAGGCGCTCCTTCAGATGCGGCAAAAGCGATGGAACTAGGTGCAGATGCTGTTTTGGTAAACACCGCTATTGCAGTTGCTAAAAATCCAGCAGAAATGGCCTTGGCATTTAAGTTAGGGGTAGAAGCAGGAAGATTAGCGTATGAAGCTGGATTAGGTAGAATTGCACAAAGTGCTTCGGCATCAAGTCCTTTGACAAGTTTTTTAATGGATTAATCAAAAGAGTATGAGTTTCGAAAAGGTATTTCATGCAACCGATTGGGAGACACAAAAGGCTTCTATCTATGCTAAAACAGCAAAAGATGTTGAATGGGCTTTGAAGAGTTCAAAACGAACGTTGGAGGATTTTAAAGCGCTCATTTCTCCTGCTGCTGAACCTTATTTGGAACAAATGGCTCAATTAAGTAATCAACTGACTCAGAAACGTTTTGGTAAGACAATTCAATTGTATGCCCCTATGTATTTGAGTAATGAATGTAATAACATCTGTACCTATTGTGGTTTTAGTTTTGACAATAAAGTCAGAAGAAAAACGTTATCAGATGAAGAGATTCTTCAAGAAGTAGCACATTTAAAATCAGAAGGGTATAATCATATTTTGTTGGTTACGGGAGAAGCAAATCATACGGTACATGCAGAATATATCAAAAATGCAGTTGAATTAATTCGAAGTAAATTCGCAAATATTTCTATTGAAGTTCAACCATTAGAGCAAGACGAGTACTCAATGTTGCACGAAGCGGGGGTGTATTCCGTGTTGGTATATCAAGAAACGTATCACGAAGAGGTTTACAAACAATACCATCCAAAAGGAAAAAAATCAAATTTTGGTTATCGTTTAGAAACTCCTGATCGCATAGGAAAGGCTGGTATGCATAAAATTGGACTTGGGATTTTATTAGGATTAGAAGATTGGCGTGTCGATTCTTTTTTTTGTGCTTTACATTTAGATTATTTACAACGAAATTATTGGCAAACTAAATATTCGATTTCTTTCCCTCGCATGCGTCCAGCAGAAGGAATTATTGAACCGAATGTTATTGTGACTGATAAACAACTTGTTCAGTTATTATGTGCTTACCGTTTGTTTAACGAAGATGTTGAGTTATCTATTTCTACCAGAGAATCTGAAAAATTTCGTAATCACGTTATACCTCTTGGGGTAACAAGTATGAGCGCAGGTTCAAAAACGAATCCAGGGGGGTATGTGGTCGAACCTCAGTCATTAGAACAATTCGAGATTAGTGATGAACGTGACACATCAACCATAGCTCAGCTAATACGAAATCACGGCTATGAAGCAGTATGGAAAGATTGGGATAGGTTCTAATTTGAAGATTTGAAAATTAGTTAATCTTGAATATGCATATAAGATTCAATACAAAAGAAGAGTCAAAAAAAGAACAACAAGAAGCTTTTTTAAAGCTTTCTAAAAGTGAACGTTTTTTATTATTTCTGAAATTGAGTAAGATGTTTAATCAAATATCTACGAAGCATATTTATGATTTTAAAAATAATTTTATAATAGATTTTACAAAATTCAAAAGATAATTTACTTGTCTATGCACTCATCTCCTCGCTACAACCGTCAAGCCATCCTTCCTGAAATTGGAGTATCAGGACAAGAAAAACTAAAAAAAGCTAGGGTATTAGTTATCGGAGCTGGTGGTTTGGGATGTCCAATTTTACAATATTTGAATGCGGTTGGAGTAGGGACTTTAGGAATTATTGATGGGGATACCGTTTCAATTTCTAATTTACAAAGACAAATCTTGTATACAGAAGATGAGGTTGGAATGCTAAAAGTAGATGCAGCCAAAAGAAGGTTGCTTTCTCAAAATTCAGAGACTAACATTGAAACGTACCCTTATTCAATAGATAAACAAAATGCGTTAGAAATCATCAATAAATATGACATTGTCGTTGATGGATGTGATAATTTCGCTACGCGTTATTTAGTAAATGACGCTTGTGTTATCCTAAAAAAGAAATGGGTTTTTGGATCGATTTTAAAATTTGAAGGGCAAGTAAGTGTGTTTGATGGAGAGGTTGGTCCAACCTATCGTTGTCTTTTTCCTGATATTCCAACTGATTCACCTGACTGTAATACCATCGGTGTAATTGGAACTTTACCAGGGTTAATTGGAACTGTTCAGGCGCATGAAGTAGTAAAATTAATAGTTGGTTTTGGAGAACTTTTAAAAGGTAAACTTTGGGTCTTGGATTCACTTTCCATGAATCAAAGGACATTAAAGTATAGAACGAATCAAGAAAATTTACAAATAAAAGATTTTCAAACAGATGAGATTAAAACGTGTCAAATTGAAAATGATAAAGAAGAGATAGATGTTTTTGAATTAAAAGAATTTATAGATAATAGATTAGATTTTACTTTAATTGATGTGCGTGAAAATTTTGAATATCAAATTTGTAATATAGGTGGATTAAACTATCCGTTAAATTCAATTCCGGAAAGATTATCCGATTTTGAACAAAATAAAACTTTAGTTTTATTGTGTCATCATGGGGTGAGAAGTATGCATGCGCTTCGCTTTTTAAAAGCACAATTTCCGACATTAAATGTTGTTTCTGTCAAAGGTGGAATTGATGCTTATGCTCGTTTGGTAGACAATACTATTCCTCGTTACTAATACGCAGTGAATTTCAAAAAGGTTTCAGAATTTTGTTGCTATAGATAATTGATTATTTTTACATACTGATTAATTGATTTACTATGTCTGTTCATAAAGATGTAAAAAAGGTAACTACGCACGTGCTTCAAGAAATGAAGAACAGGGGCGAAAAAATTTCAATGCTTACTGGGTATGACTATTCCATGGCTCGTATTATCGATGCTTCGGGGATAGATGTGATTTTAGTTGGCGATTCTGCATCTAATGTTATGGCAGGACATGAAACGACATTGCCGATTACCTTAGATCAAATGATATACCATGCCTCTTCTGTGGTACGTGCTGTTGAGAGGGCTCTAGTTGTGGTTGATATGCCTTTTGGTTCGTATCAAGGTAACTCTAAAGAGGCTTTGTCAAATGCTATCCGTATCATGAAAGAAACAGGCGGACACGCAGTGAAAATGGAAGGAGGAGAGGAAATTATAGATTCTATTAAACGTATTTTAACCGCTGGAATTCCTGTAATGGGTCATTTAGGATTGACACCTCAATCAATTTATAAGTTTGGAACTTATGTTGTTCGTGCTAAAGAAGAGGAAGAAGCAAGTCGTTTAATTCACGATGCAAAATTATTAGAGGATGCAGGTTGTTTTGCAATCGTTTTAGAAAAAATACCTGCCAAATTAGCAGAGCAAGTAGCGAAAGAAGTGAAAATCCCAATTATTGGGATAGGTGCAGGGAATGGAGTGGATGGTCAAGTGTTAGTGGTTCATGATATGTTAGGGATTAATAACGAATTTAAACCTCGATTTTTAAGAAAATATAATAATCTGTATGAGCAGATGCATAACTCATTTCAGCAATATATTTCTGATGTTAAATCAGGCGATTTCCCTAACCAAAACGAACAATATTAAAAAGATAAAAGAAATGGTGACTAAAGATAAAAGACCATCAGTTGTATATTTTTAAAAAATGATCCAAAGTCTTTTGTCTAATATCTTTATTTCTTTTGTCTAAAATGATCCAATGTCTTTTGTCTAATATCTTTATTTCTTTTGTCTAAAAATGATCCAATGTCTTTTGTCTAATATCTTTATTTCTTTTGTCTAAAATCATGATACAAGGATCAAATCAAATCCCGTCAATTGAAGTATTATATGAAGATAATCATGTGATTGTAGTCAATAAAAAACCTTCAGATATTGTACAAGGAGATAAAACGGGAGATGAGACACTACCGGATAAAATCAAAACTTTTTTAAAAGAAAAATACGATAAACCTGGAAACGTATTTTGTGGTGTCGTGCATCGGTTGGATCGTCCTACAAGTGGGGCAGTAGTTTTTGCTAAAACTAGCAAGGCTTTATCAAGATTAAATGAACAATTTAGAGGGAAGGAAACCAATAAAATTTATTGGGCTGTTGTAGAAAATAAACCCCAAAAAAATACTGGTCATTTAGAAAATTATCTTCGAAAAAATGAAAAGCAAAATAAATCTTATGTAGTTCAAAATGAAGGGAAAGAAGTTAAAAAATCGCTATTAGATTATAGATTACTTATTTCCTCAGATAAGTATCATTTATTAGAAGTCAGTCTAGAAACAGGAAGGCATCATCAAATTAGAACTCAATTATCGCACATTGGTTGTTTCATTAAAGGAGATTTAAAATATGGTGCAAAACGTTCCAATCCAGATGGCTCAATTCATTTACACGCAAGAATACTTTCTTTCATTCATCCTACTTCAAAAGAAGAAATTACGATTGTTGCTCCAGTTCCAGAAGATTCTTTGTGGAAATGGTTTGAACAAAATGTAAATAGTTTAAAAAGTAAATAAGAGGAATTCCTTATATTTACGATAAACACAAATTACATTGATAAGTTTTGTTCGCTACATATTAATTTTTTTACGCTCATTTTTTCCGCTTCAATTGCTATTTGGTCATTTGAAGTATAATTTATTTGCGCTTTCGTTTTGGTTGTTTTTGTTTTCAATAGTTACCGACGGGATAGGTTATAATTACGGTATTCCTTTTTTATTCTATTCTCCTGAATATGATGGTGAAATAAACTGGATTTCTTTTGGATTGATCGGATTTGCTTTGGGTGGTTTCAATGTTGCATTCAATACTTATAGTTATATGAAAATGGGGAACAAATACCCTTTTTTAGCAACATTAGCCAGGCCTTTTTTACGATTTTCATTGAATAACTCGATACTTCCAATTTTATTTAATATTTTTTTTATTAATCGTTTTATTGAATTTCAACGTACGGAAGAATTTTCATCTAATCTAGAAATCTATCAATATGTTTTTTCCTATATAGGAGGTTATATTTTATTTATATTTATTTCACTACTATATTTTTTCCCAGTAAATAGGGATGTAAACAAATTGTTAGGGATCAATAAAGATGATCATACTTTAGAGCCAAAAAATTCTCTTTTTCATAAAAATGATGATTTTTCAGGTTATTTCAGGTACAAAAAAAATCGAACCTATATTTACATGTCTTCCTTATTTGTTTGGAGACGGAGTAGATCTATCGATCATTACGATAAAGAGCTATTAAAAAAAGTGTTTGCTCGTACGAAGATAAACTCTTCATTATTTGAGATTGTAACCGTAATAACATTTGTACTCTTAGGAATATTTCGAGATACCTCTATGTTAAGTATCCCTGCAGCAATGAGCTTAGTCATGTTGATGACTATTATTTTAATGATTTTTAGTGCGTTACGTTCTTGGTTTTATTATTGGACAAGTGCTGTGGTGATTGTTATCGTGTTGTTTATGAATTACATGAGTACACATTCTGATTGGTTTCAATATGCTAGTTATGCATATGGTTTATCATATTGTGATGATAAAAAAGTTCCATTTAACATCGAGACTGTAACTGAGAAAAATTTATCGGATAAACAGATCGAAAAATCGAAAAAGGAATATGTAGCTGTATTAGATCAATGGAGAACTAAAACCCAACTTAAAAAACCAAAACTAATCATCATTAATACGTCCGGAGGGGGAGCAAGAAGTGCTTTTTGGACGTTTGCTGTAATGCAGAAGATTGATAAAAAATCAAATGGACTTTTAATGAAAAATACGCATTTGATTACTGGGGCCTCAGGGGGGATGATCGGTGCTTCTTATTACAGGAGTATTGTTCTTAATGATTTGATTAAAAGTAAAAACACACGTTTTCAAGATGCATATCAACGTAACATTTCACGTGATTTATTAAATAAACTCATATTTGCTGCTTTTTCAAATGATTTGTTTTATAGAACTCATTTTAAATATAATGGCATCGAATACCGAAAAGATAGAGGCTTTGCTTTTGAACAAGAATTTCATTCGAATACAAAACACCTTATGGATGTAAGTCTGAAGTATTTTGAAAATCCTGAAAAACAAGCGCTTATACCAACTATGATTTTTACACCTACGATTATAGATAATGGACGTAGGTTGTTAATTTCAACCCATAAATTAGCATTTCTTTGTACGCATCCTCAACGACCATCAGGATTAACAACTTCGTATGAAAATGTTGATTTTCAATCTTTCTTTGCAGAAAACAATCCAAAAGATTTACGATTTAGTACAATCTTGAGAATGAATGCGACCTTTCCTTTTGTATTACCAATTGTGACTATGCCTACCCAACCTGCTATGCATATTATGGATGCAGGATTACGCGATAATTATGGAGGGAAAATTACATTAGAGATGTTGTATAAAATGAGAAATTGGATTCGTAAAAATACTTCTGGTGTGATCATTTTACAGATTCGAGATACTAAAAAAATGCTTCGGGGTGATGTTGTTAGAAAAGTTTCTCTTTTAGATAAGTTTGCACTTCCTTTTGGAAATATGTATGGAAATTTCCCGAAAACACAAGATTTCGACCAAGAAGAAATGATGCGTATTGCAGTAAATCGTTTAGGGTTTAAAGTTAATTTTGTTACTTTTAATTTATTAGAAGAACAGAAAAAACGCATTTCACTTTCATGGCATCTTACGAGCCAAGAAAAAGCAAGAGTAAATAAAGCTTTTTACAGCAGAGGAAATAAATTTGCGATGTTTGAATTGAATCGCTTGTTGAAAGAACAGCGTTAACTAAAATCCTTCGACTTTAAAAGGCATTCTGTTTACAATCGAACGACTTAAAGTTAGTCCATCAGCATAATGTAATTCTGATCCAACACTTACACCGCGAGATAGGGTAGTGATGATTAGTTCAGTTCCTTTCAGTTTTTTATACAAATAGAAATTAGTTGTATCTCCCTCCATTGTAGGACTTAAGGCAAAAATCACTTCTGTAATTTGGCCTGACTGCGCTTTTTCTACTAAAGATTGAATATGTAAATCATTCGGTCCAACGCCATCCATTGGTGAAATAACACCTCCAAGTACGTGATAAACTCCTTTGAAAGATGAGGTTTCCTCAATAGCCATGACATCTCGAACATCTTCAACGACACAAATAATTTCGTGACTTCGATTCGGATTTGAACAAATATCACAAATGTCTAAATCTGATATATTGTTGCATGATTGACAGTGTTTTACATTTTCTTTCATAGCAATAAAAGAAGTCGCAAAACGTTCAATTTCTTCTGGTTTTCGATTCAAAAGTTGTATCACTAAACGTAAAGCAGTTCTTTTTCCTATACCAGGAAGGGAAGCGAGCTGTTCAACAGCATCTTCCATATATTTTGATGGAATTTTCATTAGATATATGTACAAAAGTACAATGATTTTCTTAAAATATACCCTACATTTGTTCATGGAGGATTTTAAAATTATACAATTTACTTTCGCTGGTTTACACTTACAAGAACCTTCAACTTTTATTTCTGATTTTTTATTAGCGATTATTTCATTATATATTTCATTTCGAATTTTTAAATTGAATAATAAAGAGAATGCTAAATTTTTGTACTTCTATATTTTTCTTTTTATTTCTACACTATTTGGTGCTTTTGGTCATGTATTATTCTATTATTTTGGTGTTTTAGGTAAGTTTCCTTCTTGGTTTTTTGCATCGATTGCTACCTTCTATTTTTGTACAGCTGTTTTAGAGGATATTCCTACTTATTTCAATTTGAAGTGGAAATCTTTTATCTGGTTTAAAGCCATTCTTTTACTTTTATTAAGTTTAATATTTACTAAATTTATTTTTGTCGCTATAGATTCTATTATTTCCTACGTTATTTTCGGTGGAATATTAAGCTACTTATTATGGAATCAAAAACGAATTCATATGAAATATTTGGTATATGGCACTATTCTATTAGTTCCTTCAATTTTTGTATTTGTTTTAGATGTAAATTTACATGCTCTCTTCAACAAAAATGATTTGAGTCATTTATTTATTTTGATGGCTATACTATTTTACTATAAAGCTATTTTAGAGAGAAATAAACTGAATATAAATTGTTTAATTTTAAATTGATAAGATATGATTTATGATATAGCGATTATCGGTGGAGGTATAGTAGGTGCTGCTACTTTATACAAAATGCAGCAAAGACATCCTGAGTTAAAGTTTGTTTTGATAGAAAAAGAAAATATGCTTGCTGATCACCAAACAGGACATAACTCAGGAGTTATACATTCAGGCCTTTATTACAAGCCTGGTTCAATGAAGGCAAAAAATTGTGTTGATGGTAGAAGAGAATTGGTTGCTTTTGCTAAAGAACATAAGATTGCACATGATGTTTGTGGAAAAGTGGTCGTTGCAACTAAACAAAGTGAATTACAACATTTAGAACGAATTTTTCAAAATGGTCAGGCAAATGGTATTGAAGGTTTAGAACGTATTACTCCATCTCAAATAAAAGAAATTGAACCTTATGTAGAGGGAATAGACGGATTGTTTGTTGGTTGTACTGGGATTATCGACTTTAGAGGAGCTACTGCTAAAATGGTAGAAATCGCCTTGTCATTACAGCCTGAAAGTAAACTATTATTGAATCATGAAGTTCTAGATATCAAAAAGGGAGAAGATATTTGTTTAATTATCACTCAGAAAGGGAACATACAAGCAAAACATTTAGTGTTTTGTGCTGGTTTACAAGCAGATCGTTTGGCTAAAAAAGATGGTGTTAACTTAAAAGAAAAAGTGGTTGGCTTTAGAGGAGATTATTATGAACTATCTCATGAAGCAAAACATAAGGTTAAGAATTTGATTTATCCTGTACCTGATCCAAATTTCCCTTTTTTAGGGGTTCATTTTACACGAATGACTAACGGAGATATCGAGTGTGGACCGAATGCTGTATTTACTTTTAAAAGAGAAGGGTATGGTAAAACTGATTTTTCTTTGAGAGATACTTTTGATGCTCTTACTTATAGAGGAACTTGGAGGTTATTTACTCAAAACATGAAGTATGGTATTGATGAGTATCGCAGGGCTTTTTCAAAAAAATTATTTTTAAAAACATTGCAAGTGATGATTCCTTCATTAACAATGGAAGACATAGTACCGGGAAGATCTGGAGTTAGAGCTTTATTATTAAGAGAGGACGGTGATACTAGAGATGATTTTAGAATTGAATACCATGGAAAATCAATCCATGTATTGAATGCCCCATCACCTGCTGCGACAGCTTCATTGTCAATAGGTGGATATATAGCAGATGAAGCTCAGAAACATTTCGGTTTATAATTTTTATTTATAATTGAAAAAGCCTAATTGTAATTTCAATTAGGCTTTTTCAATTTAGAGTTTCAAGATTTGAAATTCAGTTCTACGGTTCATTTTGCGATTTTCTTCCGAATCGTTAGGGACTTTAGGTTTTGCAGCCCCATAACCAATCGCTTCTAAACGATCCGCATTTATACCTAATGAAATTAAATATTCTTTAACTGCATTCGCCCTGTTTTGTGATAATGTAATGTTTTTATTGGCATCACCTTGATCATCTGTGTGTCCTTGAATTGAAATTTGAATACTTTGATTTTCATTTAAAAACTTAGAAAATTCATTGATAATCGTTTTTGTGTTTTCACTCAAAACATATGACCCAGAGGCAAATAAAATATTATTAATCGTGTAAGTCATTCCTACCTCCAATGGTTGTACATTCATATCAACTCCTTTGATTACCATTGAATTTAATGGTTTTCCGTCTAAAATTGAATTTTCATCACTTGGAGTTGAAGAAATACCGCTTCCATCTAAAATAGAATTTTCTGATGTAGCTTCTTGATTTTTATGGTGTTTTTGAGCAGATTTTGAGTGAAGAAAATCTTTATGTTGTGCATTATTAGCAACAGCTGTCGTCGTATCTTTATTTTCGATATTTGAATGCATCCCGACTTTATGATGCTGTTGAGCAGTTCGATTGTGTAGTACATCTTTGTGCTCAACTTTTGCTAATGTTTCGCTAGAGTCTTTGAGATGTTTATGTTTGTTTGTTAACACAGATGATTCTTGTTTTACAAAAGTTCTTATTTTTTCAATTTCTTGTTTTGTAATGGTTCTAGTATCAAAAGAATGACCTTCCTTTTTTACAGTAATTACGATATCTTGAGGTTTTTCTACACGAACAACAGCGGCATATTTACCATCATTTCCATTGATATTTATTTTTTCTGTTTCTCCAGTTTCACCATAGGTGATTTCAATGGTTCCTCCAGTAATTGGGTTCCCCTTATTATCTTTTAAATCTCCTTTTACTAATGCTACAGCGTCTGGTTTTGCTTCTTGTGGTAATTCAAATCCATAAATGTCAAAGTTTGTCCCTCCTGCTTTGGAAGAAAAATAAGCCAGTTGACCATTCGTAGATACAAATAAACCAATCTCGTCTTCTTTTGTATTTATTGGATAACCAATGTTTTTTGGTCTACTCCATTTTTTTGATTTGCGATCGTATTTTGAAATAAATATATCAGTACCTCCAACTCCTTTTCGTTCATCAGTAGAAGATGAAACAAAATATAACGTTTCTCCATCTTGATGTAAAAACGGACTTTTTTCTTTTGCGTCTGTATTGATAATTTTTTCTCCGCCATAAAAGTCTATTGGAACAGATTTTGTCCAGCGACCACGATCATCTCTAAATGAAACAAATAAATCATTATCTCCTGTTTGTGTACCATTAATCACTCCGTTTCTTGTGTAAATCAACATTTTGCCATCAGGAGAAAGGGTTGGTTGAGCATCCCATACTCCGATATCATTGATGTTCGGTCCTAAATTTTCGAGGGGAGTCCACGTGTAATCATTTCCTCCTTTACCGCTTCTTTCAAAACGGGTTACGTATAAGTCACAGTTGCGGTATTTTTGTCCGTATGCCATTACATCTTTACATGCACAAATAATCATTTCCTTATTGTCTACAGACATTGTAGCGGACCCGTAACTATCAAATGAACCGTCATTAAAAGGGTTTTTAAAAGGAGTTCCTGCATCAAAAACACCATTCATATCTGGTCTCAATGAATAGGTGTAATCCTCAACATATTTGTTATCACGTATACTCTTTCTGGTGTAAAAGATCATTTCATTATCCGGAGACATCATGGGGAAATACTCGTCACTTGCCGAACTTACATTTTCAACTAATTTTGGATTAAAAGGAACGGCATTTGCATAAATTGCAGCTTCCTCTTCCAGTTGTTGCACGATATCTTTAATATCATCTAATTTTTGATCATGATCTTTATCGTATTTTTTTACATCTGGATCTTCAAAAGCTTGAAATTGTTTTAGGAATTTTAACGATGCTTCATTTTCTTTTTGATAATAGTTTATAACTCCCAGATAGTAAAACATGCTTGCATGATAATTTTCACATGCGGCAATCGCTTTTGTGAATAAACCTTCTGCTTTTATCATTTGCTTGTCACCAGCTGTTTCAGCATTTGCAGTGCCTTTGTCGTATAGCTTCATGGCATCTTCAAAGCAATACAATCCAAATTCATAAAAAGGCATTGCATATATTGAACCAATTTGTATGGCTTCCATAAATCCATCTACCTTTTTCGGTATTTCGGTTTCTTCTTTTGTTTTTTGAATAAGTTTGAGAATCTTCTTTGGGGGTTGGTTACAACCTTCAGGTAGGGTTTGCTGACTAAAAATCTTTCCTGAAATAACAACGGAAAGTACTACGAGCGCTATATTTTTTAACATAAGAATTGACTAAATGGTTACCTACGATAAACATAGGTAACGCAATTTAGCAACAAATGTTATATTATTTCGACAGGTTCTGCCACTTTTTCTTCTAACAAAGCAATGTCTAAAACTTCTTTCATTGATCGAACATAGTGAAAGGTTAAGCCTGTAAGATAACTGGCATTAATTTCTTCTATGTCTTTTCGATTCTTATCACATAAAATAATTTCTTTGATCGATGCTCTTTTTGCAGCAAGTACTTTTTCTTTTATTCCGCCAACAGGTAGTACATCGCCACGTAAAGTAATTTCACCAGTCATAGCAAGTTGCTTTTTTACTTTTCTTTGTGTAAATAAAGATGCAAGGGAAGTTAACATGGTTATTCCTGCGCTAGGACCATCTTTTGGAGTAGCACCTTCAGGTACGTGTATATGTACATTGTAATTGTCAAATACTTCTTGTTCAATACCAAAGAAATAGCTGTGTGCTTTTAAATATTCAAGTGCTATAATCGCAGACTCTTTCATTACATCTCCTAAATTTCCTGTAAGTGTTAGTTTGCCTTTTCCTTTGGTGATAGATGATTCTATAAATAAAATATCTCCTCCAACACTTGTCCAAGCTAAGCCTGTAACTACACCTGCTACGTGATTGTCCACAAATTTAGATCGTGTACGACCCACTCCCAGAATTGAATCTAAGTCTTTTTCAGAAATTTTAATGTTGAACGTTTCTTCCAAAGCGATTTGTCTTGCTCTGTTACGAACCAATTTAGCAATCATTTTATCCAAACCTCTTACTCCTGATTCGTTAGTATGCTCTTCGACTACTTTTTCAATTACTTTTTTGTCTATCGAAAAGTCTTTTTTGGTAATTCCGTGTTCCTTTAATTGTTTTGGAATTAAGTGATTTTTAGCTATTTCTATCTTTTCTTCAATAGTGTACCCATTTACTTCAATGATTTCCATACGATCTCTCAATGGTCCTTGAATTTCAGACAATGAGTTTGCCGTTGCGATAAACATCACCTTGGATAGGTCGTATTCAGTCTCTATGTAATTGTCATAAAATTCATTGTTTTGTTCAGGATCCATCACTTCCAATAAAGCAGAAGAGGGATCGCCATGATTACTTCTTCCAAGTTTGTCAATTTCATCTAGTATAAAAACGGGATTCGAAGTTTCTGCTTTTTTAATATTTTGAATGATTCTACCAGGCATTGCCCCAATGTAGGTTTTTCTGTGTCCACGAATTTCTGATTCATCGTGTAAACCTCCAAGTGACATACGAACATATTTTCTACCTAATGCATCTGCTATTGATCGTCCTAAGGAAGTTTTACCAACTCCTGGAGGTCCATAAAAACATAGAATAGGGGATTTCATGTCTCCTTTTAATTTTAACACAGCTAGGTATTCTAGAATTCTTCTTTTAACATCTTCTAATCCGAAGTGATCTCTATTCAGAATCTTTTCAGCGCGTTTTAAATCTAAATTATCGAAAGAGTACTCATTCCATGGAAGATCTAATAGCAAGTCTAAAAAATTCAATTGTACTGAATATTCAGCACCTTGGGGATTCATTCGTTGCAGTTTATTTAATTCTTTAGCGAACATTCCTGCGACTTTATCGTCCCAATTTTTTTCCATGGCACGACGTTGTAATTCTTCTACCTCTTGTTCGGCAGGATTATCACCTAATTCGTCTTGAATGGTTTTGATTTGCTGATTTAAAAAGTATTCTCTTTGTTGTTTGTCTAAGTCGTGTCTAACTTTATTTTGAATTTCATTGCGTAATCGAAGTACTTCATTTTCCATTGTTAAATGTTCCAAGACTTTGAAAGAACGTTTTTTCATGTCTAATTCTTCCAATAATTCTTGTTTTTTCTCCACATCTGCGTTCATATTTGAACAGATGAAGTTCACTAAAAACGAGGGACTATCGATATTTCCAATGGCAAATGAAGCCTCTGAAGGGATGTTGGGGCTATTTTTTATGATTTCTAACGCATTTTCTTTGATGGTAGAAAATAACGTTTCCATTTCTTGTGACTTTTTGTCGTATTTTTTGTCTTTTAAATATTTGACATTGGCTCTAAGGTAGGGCTCAGATTGGATTTCATTAACTAATTTAAATCTTCGTTTGCCCTGTATGATTACCGTAGTACTTCCATCTGGCATTTTTAGGGTACGAATGATTTGAGCTACTGTACCAATAGAATATAAATCTTTCAATTCAGGTGACTCATCTTCTTGATTGATTTGAGAAACAACACCAATGATTTTATCTCCTTTACCAGCATCCTGAATTAAGCGGATTGATTTATCTCGTCCAACTGTAATTGGAATAACAACACCCGGGAATAATACATTATTTCGTAATGGAAGTATCGGAAGTTCTTCAGGAAACTCCTGAGAATTCATCTTTTCCTCTTCCTCAACGGTAATTAGGGGTATAAATTCTGCTTCTTTGTCCATATCTTCTGATAATTGCATTATTGGTAATTCGAAAAGGTCTTTCATCTGAAATGTCATTATGTCATACTTAATTCAGAGAGTTACCTGAAAAACGTATTTTTTTAGTTGTTTCTTTAAGTGACAAACGATATGCCAAAATAAGTTCATGTTTTCGATTGAACCATTTCAAATTAAAATTTACTCAACAATAATTAACAATGTATATTTGTTATGATTTATTTTAAAAGTAACATTTGTAACAAAAAGAAATTTTTAAATGATTCATCTTTGTAATTAAATTTAATATTATTCAAAATGAAAGTTGAGCAATTATATACAAAATGTCTAGCACAAGGTGCTTATTATATTTCTTCTAATGGAGAAGCTGCAATCATAGATCCGCTAAGAGAAACACAACCTTATCTAGATTTGATAGCGTCAGATGCTACTGAATTAAAATATATCTTCGAAACTCATTTTCATGCGGATTTTGTTTCTGGACATGTTGATTTAGCAGCTAAAACAGGGGCTAAAATTGTATATGGTCCAAATGCAAATCCTGCTTTCAATGCTGTAATTGCTCAGGATAATCAAGTTTTTGAAATAGGAAAAGTAAAAATAAAAGTATTGCATACGCCTGGTCATACAATGGAAAGTACTTGCTTTTTGTTAATTGACGAAAATGGAATGGAAACAGCATTATTCAGTGGAGATACTTTATTTTTAGGAGATGTGGGTAGACCAGACTTGGCTCAAAAAGCGGCAAGTATGACCCAGGAAGAATTAGCTGGGTTGTTATATCAAAGTTTATACACTAAAATTCTTCCACTTTCAGATGATATCACTGTTTATCCAGGTCATGGTGCTGGTTCAGCATGTGGTAAAAATATGATGAAAGAAACGGTTGATACACTAGGAAATCAAAAGAAAATCAATTATGCTTTAAATCAACCGAATAAAGAAGCATTTA
>CANGZT010000034.1 GCA_947458955.1 Flavobacteriia bacterium
AAAGAAAAAGAAGCAGGGTTAAAGTCGGTGGTACAACAATTAGAAGATGAAATCACACAATTGATGTATCAATTACCTAATGTGCCAAATGAGTTGGTAAAAGCAGGTAAAAACGAGCTAGATAATGAAATAGTTGAGGAAGTTGGTTCAAAAGCAACATTTTCAGGAGAGGCTCTACCTCACTGGGAATTGACTAAAAAATACGATTTAATTGATTTCGAAACAGGAGTGAAAGTTACGGGCGCTGGTTTTCCAATCTACAAAGGAAAAGGAGCAAAATTGCAACGTGCTTTGATTTCTTTCTTTTTAGATGAAGCTGATAAAGCAGGGTATGAAGAATTTATTCCGCCACATGTTGTGAATGAAGCAAGTGGTTACGGAACAGGACAATTGCCTGATAAAGAAGGTCAAATGTATCACATTGGGGTAGATGATTTATATCTAATCCCTACTGCAGAGGTACCGTTGACAAACATTTACCGCGATGTGATTTTACCAAGTGAAGATTTTTCAATTAAAATTACAGGTTATACACCTTGTTTCCGTCGTGAAGCTGGTTCTTATGGTAAAGATGTTCGTGGATTGAATCGTTTACACCAATTTGATAAAGTGGAGATTGTGCGTATCGAGCATCCAAACAATACTGCGAAAGCATTGGAAGAGATGGTAAATCATGTAAAAGGGTTGTTAGCGAAATTAGGTTTACATTACCGTGTTTTACGTTTATGTGGAGGAGATACTGGTTTTGCTTCTGCCATGACTTACGATTTTGAAGTGTATTCTGCAGCGCAAGAAAAATGGTTAGAAGTGAGTTCTTGTTCTCGTTTTGACACTTTCCAAGCAAATCGTTTGAAGTTACGTTTTAAAACAGAAGATAAAAAAACACAATTGTGTCATACCTTAAACGGAAGTGCTTTAGCATTGCCCCGTATCGTAGCGGCATTATTAGAAAATCACCAAACACCAGAAGGTATTGTGATTCCTGAGTGTTTACACAAATATTTGAATTTTACAGTTATTAATTAAATTATGTTTCCCTCCTTGAGGAGGGATAAAGGCAGGTGACCTTTTAATATTTTGTCACCCTCCTTTTTCCTCCCTCAAGGGAGGATATAATGAACCAACATAGAATTTTATGTCAAAACTTACTACACTTAACGAATTCATCATGAAGAAGCAATCTGATTTTCCAGGTGCTTCAGGTGAATTATCCCGTTTATTAAATGATATTGCAGTAGCTTCAAAAATTGTAACTCGTGACGTACGTCGTGCTGGATTAGTAGATAACATTCTAGGTGCGCAAGGAGAAGTAAATGTACAAGGAGAACAACAACAAAAATTGGATGTCGTAGCAGATAATCAATTTATTAAAATGTTTCAATTAGGAGGAGAAGTATGTGGAATTGCTTCGGAAGAAAACGATACGTTCGTAGCTTTCCAAAGTGAGACTTCTAAAAATGGAAAGTATGTTGTGTTGTTTGACCCACTAGATGGTTCTTCTAACATTGATGTAAATGTATCGATTGGTACTATCTTTTCTATCTATCACCGTGTTTCACCTATTGGAACAGAAGCAACATTGGAAGATATGTTACAACCGGGTGACAAACAAGTGGCTGCTGGTTATGTATTGTATGGTTCTTCTACGATGTTGGTATATACAACAGGAAACGGAGTGAACGGATTTACACTAGACCCAACTATTGGTGAATTTTGTTTATCACATCCAAATATGAAAACTCCTGAAACAGGACGTATTTATTCAATGAATGAAGGAAACATTGCTGTGTGTCATCCAGGATATAGAAAATATGTAGAATATTGTCAAGGAACTGAAAAAGAAACAGGAAGACCGTATTCTGGTCGTTATATTGGTTCATTGGTTGCTGATTTTCACCGTAACTTAATCAAAGGTGGAATTTACTTTTATCCAACTACTCCTGCGGCACCAAAAGGTCGTTTGAGATTGTTGTACGAATGTAACCCGTTAGCGTTTATTGTAGAACAAGCAGGAGGATTAGCAACAGACGGAACACAACGTATCTTGGATATCAAACCGACTGAATTACACCAACGTTGTGGATTTATCATTGGTTCGAAACAAATGGTAGAAAAATTACAAGAATGTTTAGTTTCTACTCCAGTAGAAGCATAAGATTATAAAATTCGATGATTCAAGAGGCTCACAAGGCCTCTTTTTTGTTTTACTTGGTATTGCAATAACTCAACTATTTTACTAACTTAAAATAAAAACCACTAAAAGTTCTTGATTTGAGAACTTTTTTTTATTTTTTTTTTTGAGATTAACTAATGGAAATTAAACTAATCAAATCTGAAGAAGATTATAGAAATGCATTAAAAAGATTAGAAACGATTTTTGATGCGCCAATTGATTCCGTGGAAGGAGATGAGGCAGAGATTCTATCACTACTCATTGAAAATTATGAGAATAAACATTATCTTATCGAAGCACCTGATCCAGTGGAAGCGATTAAAATTCGAATGGAAGAAATGAATTTAAAACAAAAAGATTTAGTTGGAATATTAGGAGGAAAAAGTGCTGTTTCAGAAATTTTAAATAAAAAGAAAAAGCTAACCTTAGAAATGATAAGAGCCTTAGAAGTCAAACTTCATATTTCAGCTAGTTTACTCATCAAAAATTATCAACTGAAATAATTTTATCCCTTCCAATTTGGCTTAATCTATACTTTTTATACCACTTTAAGCCACTTTCGTTGTAACGAGTTGATTTTATTTAAAATACTCTTGATAAAAATCTTTGTAAACATCTAGATTTTTACTTTCAAAAAGTATTTTCAAACTATTCTGTGAAATCATATATATCGGTAGGCCTATATATTCTTTAATGAATTTAACATCCGTTTTGAATGCTTTGATGTATGTATCTCCCTCGGTTTGAGTAAATGATTTTAGGATAATCACACTTTGATCTGATTCGTATAATTTAGAACTTACCGTAATATCCATTTTTTCAAATACCTCATCATTAAACGAAGAAATTTTATTTTTTGCTGCATTAGAATTACTGTTTTTGTCTAAAAATAAAATAATCCAAAGTGGTTCGCCCTCTTCATACGTGAAAGGGAATTCTTTTTTGAAAACAACAGGTTCGAATTTTGAATACCCCTTCTCTAGTATATCCGCCATTTCTTTGGCTTTTATAGATTCTGAAGTACCCGGATAAGCTTTAATCAATTCATTTAAAATTGGATAAATTGATTTTTTATCCTCTGTAGATGATGCTGTGGCCATTGCTCTAAGTAAAATGAACTTCGGCTTAATCTCAATATTGGCATCTACTTCACTCGTTAAACAAGCGGTAATTACCTCGCTATACTTTTTCTGACGATATTTATCTAGAATAGCTAAATATTGTTCTTCATTTTTCTTTTCTTGTTCTTTTTGTTTAATAAAAAAATTGGGATCTCTTAAATAACTTGCATAGTCAGAATTAGGGTAATTCGTTAAGATATAGTTGCGATGAGGAATCGATTTACTCGCGTCTTTTTCATTTAATTTATAAAGTTGAAAAGCCGCTAACAAATTGTAATTACTCTGATAGTTACGTGCTAATATGTCTTGAAAACAAGTTGAAGCTAATTTTACTTCATTTAATTGTTCTTTATAGATTAGACCTGCTTCATATTCAGCAGCAACTAATTTTGCTAAAGCACTATCCACATCTTTTTTGTTTAATGGTAGTTTTTTTGAAAGATATTCAATAGTAAGGGTATCTGACGCTTCAGTTGAATTAGTTAGTGTGTTTTTACCTTTCGTAGAAGTATCGGATAGAACTAAGACTATTTTGTCGCTACGTCTCCAATCATCTTCATTATCTCGTGCCCCCCAATTTTTCTTAAATTCACTAAATCCATCCGCTTTTGTTTTTGCATTATTCCAATACCAATTGTTACTAGAGGGATTATTTAATTCTTCAGCAATCTGTTTGGCAATTTTTGCCTGCATTTTTGCCTTTTCCTCTCGCTCTTTACGAGCAATATCATCTTTGATTTTTTTGATTGTCTTTTTGATATAATTTTCTCGGTCTTTTTCTGACATCGCAGCAATGCGTAACAAACTATCTTGTGTTTCAAAAATTGTAACAGACTCTACAAGTTTCTTGAGTTTAATTGCTTTTTTACGAATTTCATCCCCATTTGGATAATTTTCAGGCATCACATTTGAACAACTATCGTAGTATTTTTGAGCTTTTACATACTGTTTATCTTGAAACGAAATGGTACCCAATCGATCGTAACTAATGGCTTGCTGACGTTTATTATTAGTTGAATAATAAGTGGATTTATGAAGTAAACCGATCGCTTCGGTTTTATTTTTTTCTTGAAGGGCAATATCAGCCAAAGCATAATACAATTGGTCTCTGTAATCAGCATTTTTTTCATCCTTCAAAAGCTTTGTTAACTCTTTTTTCACTTTCTCATCTCGACCAAGAAATGCACGATTTATACGTGCATTAAATTGCATTTCAAAGGGTGAAGCTGCTGATTTAACCACAAGATTAAAATTATTTTTAGCATTTTCAGGGTTTTTATTCAAGGAATATAGCTGACCTAAAATAAAGTTCGCACGAATTTTTTGTTGTTTGTTATTTGTTAATTTAATTGCTTTCTCTAATGCCTCGATCGCTTTTGAATAATCTTCTTCAACTATACAAAAAGAAGCTTTCGTAAAATAATATTCTGCCTTTACTATTTTGGTAATTTTAGGCGGTTCTTTAAGTGCATTTTTCTCTTTTTTAGCGAAAAGCTTTTTGGTTTTTTCTATAAAATTGAATTTATTAGCTGCTTCTTCTTTTTCTTGTTTTTCAATGATTTCATCCATTTCAAGAATCAAGTTTCGAGCATCGTTTTGTCTTCCTTGTGCAATTTTATTTTTAATCAGCCAGATTCGAGCAATATAAGTAGATTTATCATTCTTGAATAATTCTTTTACGAATTCAAAATTTTTAGATGAAATTTCATAATCTCTTCGAAGAAAATATGCTTGTCCTATCAGATTCCAATTTTCATCAATCCAACGATTATATTCTACTTTTTTTCCTTCTGGACGTTCCATCGAAGGCATACAATGGTTTCGAATGACCTTTGTACATTTAACAATTGCTGTATCTATTGCGGGTAACATTCCAGCAACTTCTTTTTCATTGGGATTGGATTCAACAGGTAGGATAGAATAAAAATCTTCTTTTTTATTTTCTCGATAAGTATTTAATGAATTTTTAATTAATTCATTTGCATTGAAGTAGCCATTATATTTTGCTGTAGTACTATGGTATGTTCTATTGATAAATGTATTGTTTTCCGTAGAGCAACTTGCAAGGAAAAAGATTCCTAAAATTAGACTAACAAATAGAAAAACAAACTTTTTAATCAGCATTGAAATGAGTCAAAATGATATAACGTAGAAAAGAATCTTTTATTGTTTTCTTCTCAAAGAGGTTAAAAATACAAGTTTCGCAGTGAATTACAAACTGATCTAATGATAGATATCTTTTCGATGACCAATGTTAATGAAATTTATGATTAATTGTGTATCGAAAATTTCATAGATTACACGATAATTTCCAATACGTATTCTGTAACCATCGCGTCCTTTTAGTTTTTTGCTACCGATAGGTCTAGGATTATCGCTAAGTTGAATAATAGCAGAATTTATTTTTCCATAAAATGGTTCAGGGATTTTAGACAACTCTTTAAAAGCTAGTTTTGGAATGTAATTTTATACATTAACTTTTAAGGTTTGTTTTGCTTTCAATAGAAGCGAATACATCCTCCATGGAAAAGCGTTCTCCAGAATCTGATTCTTTAGCTGCATCAAAAAGTTTTAAATCTTCTAACTCTTCTAACTCAGTGAGTAACTGATTATATTCGTTTATCGACAATATAACTGAAACCTTTTTACCGTTTTCATCAGTGATATATTTAGGATGTAAAGTCATTTTTCATAGTGTAAAACGTTCATATAAAATTAGAAAAATTTATTTAAAACTAAAAGTGTTTGAAGACGACAAATGATACGTTTACATATATTTCAAAGTTTTAGACTTTTGAATGTGAATTTCATTCGATACTATATAGAATATCATATATTAAATAGCTTTACCTTTGTAAAAAAATGGAATTATGGCTCACGTTGGGATTATTATGGGTAGCAAGTCAGACTTGCCAATTATGCAAGAAGCAGCAACGATCTTGAAAGAACTTGGTGTATCTTACGAAATAAATGTTGTTTCAGCACACAGAACACCAGAATTAATGTTTGATTATGCTAAAAATGCTCATACACGTGGGATTAAAGTAATTATAGCAGGTGCAGGAGGTGCAGCACATTTACCTGGTATGACGGCTTCTTTGACACCTCTTCCTGTAATTGGTGTACCCGTAAAATCAAGTAACTCAATTGACGGTTGGGATAGTATTTTGTCTATCCTTCAAATGCCAAATGGAATTCCAGTTGCAACTGTGGCTTTAAATGCTGCAAAAAATGCAGGTATTTTAGCGGCAAAAATGATTGCTACTTCAGATGAAGCATTGTTGCAACGACTATCAGAT
Organism: Flavobacteriia bacterium; assembly: GCA_947458955.1. GTDB lineage: Bacteria > Bacteroidota > Bacteroidia > Flavobacteriales_D > Crocinitomicaceae > CANHVK01. The sequence continues at coordinate 6,594 of CANGZT010000034.1, forward strand.
TACATGGAAAGTCTTAAAAACGCTGTGATAGAAAGTGCTAAGGAAGTAAAGGCTTAAAAACAGCATAAATTTTATTAAATTCGTTCTTTTTTAGCTTTAGGAATGAAAGTATTAGTTATCAATAAATCAAACAACGAACTTCCAGCTTACGAAACAATTGGTTCAGCAGGTTTGGATATACGTGCATTTATCGAAGAGTCAATTACACTGAACCCTTTTGAGCGTAAATTAATTAAAACAGGATTGTTTCTAGAAATTCCGGTTGGATACGAAGCACAAGTACGCCCACGAAGTGGTTTCGCTTTGAAAAATGGAGTAACAGTATTGAATACTCCTGGAACAATTGATGCAGATTACAGAGGAGAGGTTGGAGTAATTTTGATTAACTTATCACAAGAAAAAGTTGAAATTCATTCAGGGGATCGCATTGCACAATTGGTTTTTGCAAAAGTAGAACAAGCTGAATGGACTGAAGTTGAAACGCTTTCTGAAACTGAAAGAGGTGAAGGAGGTTTTGGTAGTACAGGTAAAAAATAAGAAAAATGAAAGTAATTGTTCCTATGGCGGGAAGAGGAAGCCGCCTTCGTCCACACACATTAACTACTCCAAAACCATTGGTTCCTGTTGGTGGGAAACCGATTGTTCACCGTTTAGTAGAGGATATTGCTGCAGTATGCGAAGATAAAATCGAAGAGATAGCGTTTGTTATTGGTGATTTTGGTATAGAAGTGGAAAAAGAACTAATTGCAGTAGCAGAAAAATTAGGAGCTAAAGGAACAATTTGTTACCAAGATAAACCGTTAGGAACTGCACATGCAGTATGGTGTGCGAAAGAATTATTGGATGGACCAGTGGTGGTTGCATTTGCAGATACACTTTTTAAAGCTAATTTTAAATTAGATAGTTCGGTAGATGGTATTTTATGGGTAAAACAAATTGAAGACCCATCCGCTTTTGGGGTGATTCAAATGAATGAGAGCGGTGCTATTGTAGATTTCGTGGAAAAACCAAAAACGTTTGTTTCTGATTTAGCCATGATAGGAATTTATTATTTCAAAGAAGGAAAAGATTTATTAACTGAAATTAATTACTTATTGGAAAATGAAGTAATTAAAAGTGGTGAATACCAACTTCCTGATGCATTGAGACGTTTGGTAGAAAAAGGACAAACATTCAAACCAGGAGAAGTAAATGAATGGTTAGACTGTGGTAATAAAGAAGTTACTGTTTATACAAACCAAAGAGTATTAGAATTCGACAAAGAAAAAGGGTTGAATACAGTAGATAATTCAGTTACACTAATTAACTCCTTGATTATTCCGCCATGTTACGTTGGTAAAGATGTTATTCTTGAAAATGCTATAGTTGGTCCACATGTTTCATTAGGGAATGCAACCAAAGTATCAAATTCTGTAATTTCCAATACGATAGTTCAAGAAAATTCGTTCATTTCTAACGCTAATTTGAAAGACTCCATGATTGGAAATTTTGCTGCATTTCGTGGTAAGCCATCTGACATTAGTCTGGGCGATTATTCAACCATTGACTAAATGAATAAATATATAGGTATTTTTTTATTGATTTTTATTGTTTTATCATGTGGTAAGGCAAAAGAAATTACTCAACTCAATTCACAAGTAAACGCTCGATACATAGAGATGTTTCATGAAGGTGTGAGATACAATCAAAAAAAACAATATCAGAATGCTATTCATGTTTTTGAGGCATGTACTAAATTAAATGAATTAGATGATGCTGCCTTGTACCTACTTTCTGAAGTGTATTTAAAAACTGGACAAAAAGAACGTTCGATAGACGCATTGCAAAAAGCAATGAATCTTGATCCTAAGAACCAATGGTATAAACGAGAATTAGCATATAAATATCACGAAATTGGAAACTACAAACAAGCCATTTTAGCTTATAAAGATTTATTAAAAGAAAATAGTGAAAATCCAGATTGGTTAATTTCCTTATCGGAGTGTTATTTCAAAAACAATCAATTGAATGAGTCTTACCAAACGATGGAAAGGATAGAACAAATTATTGGTTCGAATCCTGAAATTATCATTGAAAAATATCGGATTTTATTCTTTCAAAAAAAATATGCTCAAGGAGAAAAATTATTAATAGATGGGTTAAAAAACTTCCCTAGTCACCCAGATATTTTAGCCATTTTAGCGGATTATTATTTCGATAGTAAACAAGATAAAAAAGCCTTGGATTTATTAAAGAAATTATCAGAAGTTGATCCAAACAATGGAAACGTTCATCTTACTTTGGCACAACACTATATGCAAAATAATGATTTGCAAAATACATTCAAGGAATTGAAACTAGCTTACTTGTGTCCAGAAATTCCGCTTGACAACAAAACAAGACTGCTGATGTATTTTTATGATACCCAAGCAAAATTAGATAAAAATGTTATTGAACTAGGAAACATACTCGTATCACAGTATCCAGATGAAGCAAAAGCTCATACTTTGTTAGGGGATTTATTAATGAAAGATAATAATGAAGTTTTAGCTTTAGCATCTTATAAAAAAGCGATTGAACTAGACCCTTCAAAGTATACTATTTTCGAACAAGTTTTAGTGATGGAATATGAATTCCAACAATATGAATTACTTTATAATGACGGTCTAAAAGCAGTAGAGCTTTTTCCTTCCTATGGAAAAGTATATTTATTAGCAGGTACTGCAGCCAATCAAATCAAAAAATATAAAGAAGCTATTGAATTACTTGAAGTTGGGAAAGATTTAATCACGAATAATCCAGCGCTTAAAGCAGAGTTTTTAGCACAAATAGGCCAAGCTTATTTTAAACTAAAAAAACTTCCTGAAGCTAAAAAAAGCTATGATGAATCCATAGAACTTTCGCCAGCTAACACATTGAACTTAAATAACTACGCCTATTACTTAGCAGTAGAAAAAACAGATTTAGATAAAGCAGAGAAGTATATTTTACAGGTTTTAGAGGTAAATCCAAAAGACTATCATTTTCTAGATACTTATGGTTGGGTTTTGTTTCAGAAAGGTGATTTTCAAAAAGCTTTAGAAACATTTGAAAAAGCGATTACTTCAAACCCAAAAGAACCGCTAATCAATGAACATTTGGGCGACTGCTATTACAAGGTAGGAAAACAAAAAGAGGCTGTAGAATATTGGAAAAAAGCTTTAGAACACGGTTCAAAAAATTTAAGTTTACCAAAAAAGATTGAAAAGAAATCGTATTATGATCCTGCGTTTTAAAATTCTTTATATTTTATTTTTTGTAGCAGGGATGTCTTCTTGTTCTAAAAAATTAGTTGGTGAAACTCCAGTGAAGTTAGAAAGAAAAAAAACGGAAGAATTAACCAATAAATTAGATAGTCTATCAAAACAAATTCCAACAACTTTTTATTCTAAAATCAGTACAAAATATACTGATACCAATCAAAATTTGTCATTTAAAACTTCTGTAACCATATTGAAAGATAGTGTTTTTACAGCCTTAGTATCATACGCCGGGATACCAATAATAAATGCCTTTATCAATAAAGATTCCTTGCAGTTTACCAATAAAAAAGATAAATGCTATACCAAAACTACTTTGGCTCATTTGAAAGAACAATTTGGAGTTGCATTTGATTTTCAGAACTTACAGCAATTATTTTTAGGAATACCACTAAACTATCAAGCCTCTTCTAAATATTATCAAATTCATAATCCTTTTGATTACATCATTTCAAACTACAGAAAGCGAGAAATCAGAAAATTAGAACGTAAAGACTGGGATGATTTTATTATTAAATATTATTTAAATCCCGATTTAAAATCACTAAAAAAATTAGTAATTGAAAACCCCAAAGAGAATAATTTTATAATAATCAATTATCTAAAATATCAATTTGAAAATGGGTTTAATGTACCCTCAGAGGTAACAATAGATGTAAAAACAAATAAAAACCACATTGAAGTGCAACTTGATTATGAGAAATTAGAAATTAATGAACCACAAGATATTTTCTTCTCGATACCGGAAAATTATGAAGTTTGTAATTAAATATATCTTTCTCGTTTTAATTTGCTCTTTTTCAGGGTTTTCTATAGCTCAAAAAACCAGTGAAAAGTTAAAACGTGAACAAGAAAAATTAGAAAAAAGTATTTCTGTAACTAAAGGTTTATTGCGTAAAACAAAGAAAAATTCGCAGGCGACAATTTCAGAGTTACGCGTATTAGAAAATCAATTAAAACATAGAGAAGAATTACTTGCAAACTTTGAAGATCAAATCAAAGATGCTGAAATTCAAATAGAAGAAAAAACACAACAAATAGATGATCTTGAAAAAAAACTGAAATTATTGGTTTTTCAATATAAGCATTTATTGATTTATGCATATAAACATCGTAGTAAATCAGGACAATGGATGTATATTTTTTCTGCTAAAAGTTACAACGAAGCACTAAAACGTAAGAAATATTTGGAAAAAGTTGCTGAATTACAACGTAAACAAAAACGTCTAATTGAACAACATCAAAATCTAATTTCAATAGAAAAAACTGAAATCGAGTCAGAAAAGAAAGAAAAAGAACTTATTGCTGACGAAAAACGAAAAGAGAAAGAAAATTTAGAAATCGATAAACGTACTAAGGAAACAAACCTGACGAAATTAAAGAAAGAAGAGACACGCTTAGCAGCTGAGATGAAATTGAGTGAAAACAAAAAAATCATTTTAAAACAACGCATACGTGAGGCAATCAATGCTGAAATTGCAGCCGATGAAGCAAGGAGAAAAGCTAGAGAGGAAAAAGAACGTAAAAAATTAGAGAAAGAGCGCTTAGCAAAAAATAATACATCTACATCAAATACAACTACAGCTTCAACGAAATCAAATACAAAAACGACTACAATTGGTGAAGATGAACCTGAAGAAACGGTAAAACGTCCACTCACCATTACTGAGACGAAAGAAGTCGCTTTAAATCAAAGTTTTGAAAGTAACAGAGGACGATTGCCTTGGCCGGTTTCAAGTGGTACGATTACTGAAGGTTATGGTAAAAACCCACATCCAAAGATTAAAAATTTATATACTAACAATAACGGTATTGATATCAGTACGAACAGAGGTTCTTCAGTAAGAGCAGTTTTTGAAGGCGAGGTAACAAGTGTACTATCTATTCCTGGGGCTGGTAAAGTTGTCATCATTAAACATGGTAACTACAGAACAGTATACAGTAACTTACAGGATGTTCATGTAGGTGTAGGAAGTAAAGTAAAAACAAAGCAGTCAATCGGTTCTTTGTTACCGGATGATGACGATGTACTTTCTGTATCACATTTTGAAATACACCAAGTATCAAATGGACAAATAAACAGAATGAACCCAACTAATTGGATAGCAAGATAAGATATGTTTACAGGGATAATTGAACAACTAGCAGTTGTAAAAAAAGTAGTAAAAGAAGCGGAAAATTTACACATTACATTAGAAGCAGCTTTTACGCAAGAATTGAAAATTGACCAAAGTGTTGCACACAATGGAATTTGTTTAACTGTCGTACACATTGAAGGAAAGGAATATACTGTGACTGCTATCCGTGAAACGATTGAAAAAACGAACATTGGACATTGGTCTGAAGGGTCAAAAGTAAATGTAGAACGCTGTATGCAAATGAATGGACGTTTGGACGGACACATTGTACAAGGACATGTTGATGTAACAGGAACTTGTGTGGCAATTGATGACCAACAAGGAAGTTGGAAATTTACATTCAAACATCCAGAAGATCAAGTAACAGTGGAAAAAGGTTCTATTACAGTAAATGGGACTAGTTTGACTGTAGTTGATTCTCAAAAAGAGACCTTTTCCGTTTGTATCATTCCGTATACGTATGAACATACGAATTTTCACCAGTTGAAAGTAGGTGATACCGTGAACTTAGAATTTGATATCATTGGAAAATATGTAGCAAAATTGTTTGCGCATAACCTTCCAAAATAAATAGTAATAAATAAATTTGTTAACCAAAATAAAACGAAAATGGCTGATATTCATTCTTATGACTTTAAAGGAAAACGTGCTTTAATCCGCGTAGATTTTAACGTTCCTTTGGATAAAGAAACATTAACAATTACTGATGATACACGTATTCGTGCAGCATTACCTACCATCAAACATATTCTAAGTACGGGTGGAAGTGTAGTTTTAATGTCACATTTAGGAAGACCGAAAGAAGGACCTGAGGATAAATTTTCGTTAAAACACATAGTGAAGCACACGGCTGAATTATTGCAAAAAGAAGTGAAATTTGCAAACGATTGTATTGGTGCTGAGGCATTTGAAATGAGTGCAAATTTACAAGCAGGTGAAGTATTATTACTAGAAAACTTACGTTTTTACAAGCAAGAAACAGCAGGTACTGAAAGTTTCGCAGAGAGTTTAGCAAAACATGGTGACGTATATGTAAATGATGCATTTGGTACTGCACACAGAGCGCATGCAAGTACTGCAATCATCGCTAAATATTTCCCGAATGATAAAATGTTTGGTTACTTATTAGAAGCTGAAATTAAAAGTGTGGATAAAGTATTAAACAGCGATGAAAAACCATTAACTGCGATTGTTGGAGGAGCAAAAGTTTCTTCAAAGATTACCATCATTGAGCGATTACTTGATAAAGTGGATAACCTAATCGTAGGTGGAGGAATGGCATTTACCTTTGTGAAAGCACAAGGGGGTGAAGTAGGTGGTTCTTTGGTAGAAGACGATTATTTAGATGTTGCGCGTAAGATTTTAACAGAAGCAAAAGCAAAAGGAGTAAATGTTTACATACCAAAAGATGCAGTAATAGCAGATGCTTTTTCAAACGAAGCAAATCGTAAAACAGTTCCTTCTGACCAAATTCCTACAGGATGGATGGGCCTAGATACAGGAGCTGAAACATCGAAAGATTGTGCGGAAATCTTGAAAAATTCCAAATTGATTTTATGGAATGGACCTATGGGAGTATTCGAAATGGACAATTTCCAACAAGGTACAAAAGACGTTGCAAACGCAATCGTAGAAGCAACAGCAAAAAATGGTGCTTTTTCATTAATTGGTGGAGGTGACTCAGTTGCAGCTATCAATAAATTCAATTTAGCAGACAAAGTGAGCTACGTTTCAACAGGAGGTGGTGCGATGTTAGAATACTTGGAAGGAATCGAATTGCCAGGTATCAAAGCGATAAACGAATAGATTATAAAAAGATAAAAAAACCCATGAAAATTTAGAATTTTCATGGGTTTTTTATTGAAATTATTTGTTAAACTTTGATATAATAAGGAGTTATCGGTTAAAAGAGAGCGCCTGAAGGTACTTAATTAAAAAAGTCAAACAGATTATGAATTAATTCCTCAATCATAATCCATAATTAATCAATTTTACAAAATGGTTTTAGATTAATAGCGGTCAATAGTTTAAATTATTAATTATTTTCGTATCATTAGTAAGAGTAAAAGTATGGTTATGGTCACAACAATTAAACAAGGAGCATCTAAAGATATCATTGAAAAATCACTTAAAAATACGAATTCAAAAAAAAAATTTGATTCTAAAAAGCATTTGAATGTGATTACTTTAAATAAAAGCCCATTGGAGATACAAAAGCAATTAAGAAATGAATGGAGGTAATGTATTAGTTGACACAAATGTCTGTTTGTATTTGTTGTCTGGTAACATGACTATTGTAGAAATTTTAGAATTTTAATACATTTGTTATATGCCTGAGATAAGTAGATTTTACGGAATAATAATTTATATGTTCTTCAATGATCATAACCCTCCACATTTTAAAGTGAAATATTCAGAATTTGAGGCAAATATTTTAATTGAGAACGGAACTATTTTGAATGGAGATTTACCTATTAGTAAATTAAAATTAGTTGCTGCTTGGGCTGAAATACATAAAGAAGAGTTATTGCAAATGTGGAATTCGAAAGATTTTCACAAAATAGAACCTTTAAGATAACATGTTTCGAATTACTAACATATCTATATTAGACGCATTTCAAATACAGTGTTCATTTAACACTGGAGAAACTAAGTTATTAGATTTAAAAAAATCGTTAGATATCAATAATAAGTATGTTAAAAAATTAATAAAAAACAATACTTATAAAAATGCGAAAATTGGCTCTTTTGGGGAAATTTACTGGGAAGGAATTGCAGAAATGAAAGATTTTGATGGGAGTATAATCCCATGTGAATACGATATGAGCCCTGAATTTGTATATCAGAATTCTACAAAAATCAATTGACAAAAACATAGTCAAAAAGATTATGAATTAATTCCTCATTCTTAATCCATAATTTATAACCAAAATATTTCTATATCCCTTACCTTTGTAGGGTATGGAAGAGCAATTAAGACCGATTACGGATTGGATCCCTTTAACGAAACAAGAAGTTGAAAAACGTGGATGGGATGAAGTAGATGTCGTACTGATTTCGGGTGATGCCTACGTGGATCACCCTGCCTTTGGTACGGCTGTCATTGGACGTATCATTGAAGATGAAG
>CANGZT010000035.1 GCA_947458955.1 Flavobacteriia bacterium
ACATGTTAGCACTCGAAACCTACAATTAATTCGTTCACCATTTGATGATTTATGAAAAATATATTTAATTTAGTCAACCTCATTCTATGGCGGTTATCCAACAAACCATTGTTGAATAACATAATATTTATGAGGTGTATATATAAGTTATGCCTCATTGTAAAAAGACAGCCAACCGCACATTTTAGCACATTTGGTTTTGCCCGACACAAAAGCCGACTCTTCGCAAAACCAAAAGAGCTAAAATTTTCCCAACGCACCCAGACTGTGAATAAATTGACGACTAATAAAAGACAACGGAAGATTTTTTTTGGTTACATTTGACACATATTGACAAATCAAACTTTGTACAATGAATTCACTAGGAGAAAAAATAAGGACAATAAGAGAATCGAAGAGTTTACTACTTCGACAGGTTGCTGCTTATCTCGAAATCGACACAGCCTTAATTAGTAAAATTGAACGGGGCGAAAGACGACTGACCAGAGAACAAGTAATTAAACTTGCTAAATTTTACAACGTGACGGACGAAGAACTATTAACTCTTTGGCTTAGTGACAAACTTTTAGACACCATTGAAAACGACCCATTCGCAATGCAAGGATTAAACAAGGCAAAAACCATTTTAAAAACATTAATATGAAAAACGGAATAGCAAAACCATTTTTAAAATGGGCTGGTGGTAAAACACAACTCATTACAGAGATTGAAAGGTCTTTGCCTTATGAAATTACAAATAATAAATTCACATACGTTGAACCGTTTGTTGGTAGCGGTGCAGTTTTATTTTGGATACTTGAAAATTTTCCGAAATTAGAAAAAGCTGTTATTAACGACATAAACGCTGATTTGATTAATACATATAGAATTATAGCATCAAAGCCAAAAGAACTTATTTCTATTCTTCAAATTCTTCAAAATGAATATCACAACCTTGACGGAAAGGATGAAGAAAAAAAGGAATACTACTACAAAAAAAGAGAATTGTACAACACAAGAAAAGAAGAACAAAGCGGACAAGCCGCTTTGTTTATTTTTCTCAATCGTACTTGTTTTAATGGTCTTTACAGAGTAAATAAAAGTAACGGCTATAATGTACCAATGGGTAGTTATAAAAAACCAACCATTTGTGATGATAAAAACATCTTAGCAGTAAGCAATGCTTTGCAAAAAGTTGAAATTCTTTGCGGGGATTATGAAGCAACATTAAAAGAAGCAAGCTCTAATTCGTTTTTTTATTTTGATCCGCCATACAAACCATTAAGTAATACATCTAGTTTTAACTCTTATGCAAAAGATGAATTCAATGATGAGGAACAAATAAGACTTAGAAATTTTTGCTCAAAACTTGAAAAGCAAGGTCACAAATGGATGTTGAGCAATTCCGATGTTAAAGGCAAAGACACAAACGATAATTTCTTTGATGAAATTTATTCTGAATTTTCCATTTCTAGAGTAAAAGCAAGAAGAAGCATAAATGCAAATCCCGATAAAAGAGGAGAATTAAATGAACTATTAATTACAAATTATAACTATGAACAAGCTTTGCAACCTGCTTAATCTGCAAAATGAAGATTTGCTTTTCGATAAAATAACGCAAAGCTTTAAAGAGAAAATTACAAAATGGGATTACTTTGTTAATTGGGCGAAAGTATTTAGCAATATTGAACCCATTGAAAAGGAATTGAATTTATTAAATTTCCTAATTGGTAAAGATGATATTGAAACGGAAGCATTCAATCTGATTAAGCAATATCCCCAAGTTATTAAAGCCTTTCCAACCTTAATAGCAGTTCGCGAAAAATCAATAGATATTTTGATTGATACCAAAAATTTTATTTACAAAAAGTATTCATTTACGAAAGGAAAACTTACGGATGAAGAGTGCAAAGAATTAGCATACTTCGTAGTAAATTCTGGAATAGGCGAAATACTAAAAGACAAGAAAGTAAAAAATCTTGTTGACTATGCAACAGGCGTTGAAGTTGGATTAGATAGTAATGGCAGAAAAAACAGAGGTGGCACCCTAATGGAAAGTTTGGTTGAGGAATTTGTTTCAGACACTTGCCAAAACTTAGGTTTACAATATATGCCACAAGCAACTGCTAAGAAAATAAAAGAACAATGGAACATAGAAGTTATAGTGGATAAATCTTCGAGACAACTAGATTTTGCAATTAATAAAAACGGAAAACTATTTTTTATTGAGTGTAATTTTTATGGTGGTGGTGGATCAAAATTAAAATCAACAGCTACAGAATACATTGAAATGAATCGTTACTGGAATAAGCAAAACATAGAATTTATATGGATAACCGATGGTGCTGGGTGGAAATCAACATTAAAGCCATTAAGAGAGTATTTCGATAAGGCTAATTATCTTTTAAATTTGGAAATGTTAAAAGACGAAATTCTTAATAGCATTTTATCATGATGAACGAAGAAGAAAAAAAGCCATCATTTAAATTGCCTAAAATTCCAAATTGGTTTTGGGATGGAACGGAGAGTGTATTTTGGAATATTTTAGGTAACCTTATTCCAATTTGGTTTGTAGCAGCGATAAGTATTTATGAGTATGGGTTTGATATGTCGAAAATTTATGATGCAATTCATCAGCCATACACTTACTTAATATTAAGTGCAACTTACCTTACAACAACTTTTTATATTTTAAACAGAAAGGGTGGCTTTTATAAACATAAATACTTTGCTATTATTTTTATCGTCCTTTTAATGATTATCGGCTATACTATTAAAGACAGGAAAGCGCTTGAGGATAGTTCAGCAACCTTCAATAAAGAGATTTTTATTGTAATTGTTTTTTTGCTTTCCTTCTTTAGCTATGTTTTCTATGAATTCAAATCCCATTTTGACGTAGAAAAGACTTCATCAGAAGCAGAGTCTAAAAAACAATTCACAGATTTAAAAGATTCATTTAAAAATTTCAAAGAAGATGAGTAACATAAAAATAAGTTGTATTGAAGTAACTCAACCAATTGAAACATTTTATGTTGGAAAAATAGATTGGCAAGATTTACTTAAAATCGCAAAAAAAGATATTGAAAGAATAAGACAAGAAGGAGAAGGGGCTATTGATGGATATCTAGGTATTCAAAGAGAGCTTTCAAAAAACAGACTTGCCGAAATAGCTGAATATGTTTCATTTAATGATGCAACATTTCCTAATAGTATTGTTATTAGTATTGATTCAACAACCTATAATGAAACTAATGATGAAATCGAAGAAAATATTCTTTCTTTCGAAAATGGAATACTAGAATTAAGAGATGATGGTAAAATTGCTAAAATAATTGATGGGCAGCATCGTGTTTTTGGCCTCGAAAAATATGCAACAGATAAAGGCATATTTAAAGATGATTTAAAATTTGAACTAATCATTACAATATTCATTGATATTGATGAAGAGTATCAAGCGAATATTTTTTCTACAATCAATAAAGCCCAAACTAAAGTTAATAAATCACATGTTTATGATTTGTATTCATTTTCAAAAACAAGAAGTCCTCAGCGAACTGTTCATAATATAATAAAGCTACTAAATGAAGAAGACGGTAGTCCATTCTATCACCTTATTAAAAGACTAGGAAAGGCCGACTTTAAAAATGAAACAATCGCGCAAGCAACTTTGGCAGACTGCATTATTAAATATATCAGTAGTAATCCTCCAAAAGATAGAAACATATTAAGGACTGGTTCTAAGTTGCCTATAGTTGAAGGTGCAGAAAAAGAAAAATTCTTCTTTAGAAACTGGTTTATCAATGAAGAGGACGTAAAAATAGCAAAGGTAATTTGGAACTACTTTGAAGCAATAAAAAGGAAATGGCCTGTAGCTTGGGGAAATATGGATTTCATTTTAACAAAATCAACTGGAGTTATAGCATTTATGCGATTTTTAAAGGACCTAATAGAATTATTAGGAATAGAAAAAATCATTAACATAGAAGATTTTGAAGGTATTTTAAACAAAATTGAAATTGCTGATAAAGACCTGATAAATGATATTTATCAATCAGGCGGTGTCGGTCAATCAGCACTATATAAAAATTTAATAAGCTCTATTAAGAATTCGGAAGTAGTTATTTGTAAAAAAGCACATCGTCATGACGTCAAGTTTAAAGCCCTTAATGATAGCCAGGAATATTATATGGTTGGCAGACGACATCAATGTGCTGGATGTGCATATGATCAAGGATATAAAGATGCACTTGATGGTAAAGAAATGAATTTTAGAGTTGAAGAATTGAATATTAGCCAAGCGGGTGCCGTAAGGCATAAGGATCCAAAAGAAGGGTATGAATTAGGGTACAAAGATGGCTTGAAAACAAAAAAATGATAACCCCATATTTCAAATCATCAGACAAAAATTTCTATCTTCTAAAAGGAGATACAATGGAACTTTTGCCAAAATTTGAGCATAAGTTTGATATGGTTTTTGCTGATCCTCCCTATTTTTTATCGAACAATGGATTATCTATTCAAAGCGGAAAAATAGTAAGTGTAAACAAAGGTAAATGGGACAAATCGGAAGGTTTTGAATATGTAAATGATTTCAATAGAAAATGGCTCACTTCAGTTCGTGAAAAGATGAAAGATGACGCTACTATTTGGATAAGCGGAACAATGCATAATATTTTTTCAGTTGGACAAATTTTAACTGAATTGGGGTTTAAAATTCTGAATGTTATTACTTGGGAAAAGACTAATCCACCACCAAATTTTTCTTGTCGTTTTTTCACCTATTCAACCGAACAAATTATTTGGGCAAGAAAAAGTGAAAAAGTGCCCCATTACTACAACTATGAATTAATGAAGCAATTGAATGATGACAAGCAAATGAAAGATGTTTGGAAACTACCTGCAATTGCTCCTTGGGAAAAAGCTTGTGGTAAACACCCGACACAAAAACCGCTTTCCGTTTTGACTCGTTTGATTTTAGCATCTACAAAACCTAATGCTTGGATATTAGATCCTTTTACTGGTGGCAGTACGACAGGTATTGCAGCTAATTTAGCCAACAGAAGATTTTTAGGAATAGACCAAGAAGAAGACTTTTTGAACATTAGTAAAAAACGGAAATTAGAAATAGAAAATTCTGCAACAACAGAATTGTTCAGAAATAGAATTGCTGGTTTCATTGACAAAAAGCAATTTTCTTTATTTATTGAAAACGAAGCACAAACAACAGACATTAAAGTAGCACTTGGTTTTTGCCGTTCTAAAGAACTCAAAACTTTAAAGACAAGCAAGACATTTTATTTCCACGCAATTGAAAGCAACAATACCGTTAAAGACTTTCCTTCAGGTATTCTTGACGCAACAAGACTTTTAGTTTATTCAGGCGGAAGAAGCAAACCAATTAATTTGACAGGACACTACGGTGAAATAAAATCTATTGAATTAAAACACAAGTCAAAAATTAAAGGCAAAGAAAAATCGGAGACTGAATTTTATTACGAAATTATTTTAGAGGATTGTTTCAAAGAATCAGACGACTTGAAATTTGCTATAAATACAAAAAAACTTTTTGACAAATCAGACGACAAAAACAGTAAGTTATTGCAACAGTTTTTACCTGCATTAACAACGTGGGACAGAATAATTAAATCAATCGACAAGACCAATGCCAACGCTTCGTAGTCATACACATTTGCAAGCCACACAAAGCCAAGCTCAAACCAAAGCTTGCAAAAGAGTATGCCTACCCAATCGCACCACAGACAGACCAACAGACGACCGAGAAGAACAACGAAGGCATAACATTGGTTTGGCAAAATGGCGGGTGATGTGCTTCTATGACAGTTTAGTGGTTAAACAGACATTGGTTTTTCAAATGAACTTTTGTGTTAAAAATCCGCCACTTCGCCAAGCCAAAAACCGTTACCTGCAAGCCTAAAAGACGACACAACAAGAATGAACGACAGAAATAAACATAAACAAGTGACTGGACAAATGAACCATCAGACAGCCGACCCAAAAGTCAACGCTTCTGTATTTTTATTTTTTTCCACCGCACATTTTTTAAAAATAATTTTAGCCCTTCGCACAAATGGCACATTTGGTTTTGCCCGACACACAAGCCAACCCTTCGCAAAACCAAAAGAGCCATTTTTTGCCAACGCTCTTGTAAGGTTGTGTATCAATAAAACAATTACTTTTAAACCAAATAACATAATAATATGGCATTAATTGATGTAGTCAAATATCAAGCGGAAGAAAACGAATTCATTTGGAAATTCCCTTCCAATGACTTGAGAATAGGAACCCAAGTTGTCGTAAATCCTGCCCAACACGCTTTTTTTATTAAAGGCGGAATAATTTTAGATGAATTTACGAGTGGAACACACACAGTAAAAACGGAAAACATTCCTTTGCTAAACAAAATTATCAACCTTCCTTTTGGCGGTAATTCTCCTTTCCAAGCAGAAGTTTGGTATGTTAATTTACTTTCAAAACTTGATAATAAATGGGGCACAACCAATCCAATATTATTGGAAGACCCTAAATATGGCATAATAATTCCAGTAAGAGCATTTGGGCAATTTGGCTTTAAAATTTCAAATCCTCGAATATTCTTAGAAACATTAACAGGTAACTTACCTTCTTTTTCAGCAGAAAAAATTCAAGAGTATTTTAAAGGAAAAATAATATCTTCCTTAACAAGCTTAATTTCTAAAAAATTAGTACGTGAAAATATTTCAATTTTAGAAATAAACGTTTTCCTCGATGAACTATCTCTATTCTGCCAAGAAAATATTTCTGATGAATTTAAAAAATTCGGACTTGAAATAGTTAATTTCTACTTTATGTCTATTAATGTTCCTCTTGATGACCCAAGTGTTGTAAAACTCAAAGAAGCAAAAGACTTAGCGGCTAAAGTGAAAATAACAGGTAAAGAACTTTATCAAATGGATAGAAGTTTTGATGTTTTAGATAATGCAGCTAAAAATGAAGGAGGCGTTGCAGGTAATTTAATGGGTGCAGGTTTAGGATTAGGTTTGGGTGTTGGATTAGGTAATCAAATGAGTAATGTATCTGGAAATTTAAATACTCAAAACACGCCACCACCACCACCCACAATGTTATACTATGTTTTAATTAACAATCAGCAAAATGGTCCACTAAGTTTTGATCAATTAAAACAACTTATAGTTGATGTTAGAGTGAACAAGCAAACAATGGCTTGGAAAACTGGTATGGAAAATTGGGTTTTAATTACGGAAATCCCAGAAGTATCTAATTTATTTAATCAAACTCCACCGCCACCTCCGGCTGTTTAACAGAAAAAATATGTCAAAAATTATTATCTATCTCGGCTCATTATTAGTTATAGTAAACACAATCATTGGTTTACTCATTTCAAAATATTTGCTTTTCAACTGGCTCTCGGTTGACGTTGTATTAATTATCAATACAATCCTTATTTTCAAATTATCAAGTGACAATATAAGTAATGGATATAAAATTAGTCTTTCATTTATTTACCCTGTCTTGTGTGTTGTTTCACTTGTTTTAGCTATTCTAAGTCCAAATAAATTTAATGACAACTATTATGTTATTGCATTTATTTTAATCTTACTCATTGAAATATCACTTTACTTAATCGCAAAAAATCTCAAATTAATTAACAACATAAAATAAAAAAATGGAAAATCAATTCGTTCAAATCACATCACAGAATTGTCACAACTGTGGTGCAAGTATTCAAATTTCATCTAACACAGATAACCTAAAATGTGAATATTGCGAAACGCAAATTCGTATTCTTCGTCCTGTAAAAATGAATGAAGAAAGTATGGTAGGTAAGCTTAATGATGAGGATATGAAAAAGTATCGTAATATGCTTACCATTCTAGAAAATTCAATGAAAGCAGGTAATTTTAAGGAAGGATATGACTATTGCAACAAAGCTTTAGAAGTTGACCCTACCTCTTCTGAAATATGGGAGAATAAAGCCATTTGCTCATTTTGGTTAAGTACAAAAAGAGATGTTTTTAGTAGCCAAGCAAAAGAAATTGTAACCTATTTAAATACTGCAAAATCTTACGATGCTAATTCAAAAACTCTTCCAATTACATCTAAAAACATAGCTTGGGATTTATATAGTTTAGGTTATATATGGCTTCATACAACTCCTAAAATGCAAAATGGCGGTTTTTTATGGACAGATATTGATAAAATGTTTGAATACGTTAAATTGTGGGATACTGCCTTTGACATATACAACGAAACACATTTCCTTAAAGAGGCTGTAATTGAATTTACTGTGGCAGATGGTGCGGTTGTTAATTGGCTAGATAAAGGAGTACTTCAAAAGTACCCTTTAACTCAAAAGCTTAAAGATACTTATATTAAAAAAATTCAGAAAATTGAACCGAGTTATGTACCGCCTAAAAAGAAAGGATTTTGCTTTATTGCAACAGCAACTATGGGTAGTTATGACCATCCAGAGGTTATGGAGTTACGAAATTTTAGAGACAACTGGATATTAGAAAAAAACTGGGGTGAAGGTTTTGTTACTTGGTATTACCATTACGGCTCAATTGCAGCGAAATTTATTGAAAAAAGTTTAGTATTAAAAAGAATTTGCTATTTACTTATTGTAAAACCCTTAGTATACTTGACTAGAATTGTAAAATTCAAATAACATCAATTTAAAATTAAGTAAAATGCAAGAATTTAAAAAACGATTATTAACCAAATACGATGACATAATAAGTGAATTAGAAGAAATTGATAGAGTATGTAAGTTAACCTTAGAAGAGGCCTCTTCTAAAGTTAACTATACGGAAAGTGACATTTCAATGCTCTCGGTATTTGCTAGAGATAATAACAGACGTCTTCAATTTGCAAAAGCAGAAAGAGATTTAATAAATAAATATTAGAGAAATGCAAAAAGAACTAAGAAAAAAAAGAAATGAATTTTTACTCGGAATAGTTAATCAGTTTCAACAATCAGACGAACCCAAATCAATTTTTGATTGCTATGATTATGTAAAAACAATTACAAATCTTCAAATTGACGATTTCATAAAAACTCTATCCGTAGAAGAAAAACAGATGATTGAAAATAAGTTTGATTTATGGTTTCTACCATTGGAAACAGTTAGAACATTTTCAGTTTTCTTATCAAACAATAATATTAATCTTAATACCTAATCAAAATGAAAAACGAACCTAAAAAAATTAAATGCACAGACTGTAATGGTACAGGTAAAAAAGCTGGAGAAAAATGTAAGAAATGTAACGGTACGGGAAAAGTATACTTACTCCTTGACTAGCCATTACTAAAAGCAAGCACATTTGCAATTCGCACAAGCCATCACAGGGACCAAAAATTGCAAAAGAGCTTGCTTTGCCAACGCAGACAAAAAATGTTTTTAAAAAAATTCCAACGCTTCAAAAAAAAATAAAAATACACCGACACACAGACCAACAAACACAGCAGACAATGACGCAGAAACTCAATATTGACAATACATACAGCGACACGCTGGACAGAAGGCCAGCAGGTAACAGCGGTTTTGCAAAAAAGCGGGTTCAGTGGTTAATTGAACATTCTACCTCGCATCAACATTTGTGGTATGTTGACAGTTTAGTGCTCCGAAATCCGCTTCTTCGCAAAGCCGCAAAACGTTGTGCGTCAGTGTAAAAAGATGCCGACCCGCAAATGGCACATTTGGTTTTTACCGACACACATCCCAACGCTGAAAACCAAAAGAGCCATTTCTTTCCAACGCTCCGACAGAATCCTATAAAAAAACTTATGAAGTATTCTTGCAAGACAAATATTAGTCGTATTTTTGACAAAATTGTCAAGGTATAAAATTCAAGGTAATGAAAGAAACATTTGGAGAATACATTCACAACTTGAGAGTTGAAAACGGCCTAACTCTTACAAAACTTGCTGCTGCACTTGATATTGACCAATCAACGCTTTCCAAAATTGAAAATCAAAAACGCAATGTTCCAGAAGAAATTCTTCCCAAACTTGCCAAGGTTTTCAAGCTGGACATTAAGAAACTTGAAAAAGAATTTTTCAGTGAGAAGATAGCAGAATTGATTTACCGAGTTCCCGACTCTACAGAATTATTGACACTGGCAGAGGAAAAAGCGAAATACTACAGAGTATCAAAGGTTAAACAAGGAAATTTAAAATTTTAAGAAATGGCAAAATCAATAGAACAATACTTAAACAAGGTTATTCAAGGTGACTGCTTAGAGGTTATGAAAAATATACCGAGCAAATCCATTGATATGATTCTTTGTGATTTACCATACGGGACAACCCAAAACAAGTGGGATTCTGTAATTGACTTAGAACAACTTTGGGGACATTATGAAAGAATCATCAAAGATGATGGAGCAATTGCATTAACTGCACAGGGACTGTTTACTGCAAAGTTGATTATGAGTAATGAGAAGTTATTCAAATACAAAATCGTTTGGATAAAATCTAAATCAACAAACTTCTTAAATGCAAAGAAGCAACCGCTTCGTAAACACGAAGACATTTGTATTTTCTACAAAAAACAGCCGACATATAACCCTCAAATGACAAATGGAGAGGCTTACGACAAAGGCATAAGAAAAGACCAATACACTGGTAGTTATGGAGATTTCAAACCGAGACACGTTAAAAGTAATGGAGACAGATACCCAAATGATATTGTATGTTATGAAGAACAACCCATTGACGACTTTGTATATGTGAAAACTGCGGAATCAGAAGGTCCTGTTTTGCACCCGACACAAAAACCAATTGAATTAGGCAGGTACCTTATAAAAACCTTTACAAAACCTGGTGATGTTGTTCTTGACAATGCTTGTGGCAGTGGTAGTTTCCTACTTTCTGCAATTCTTGAAAACAGACAATTTATTGGGATTGAAAAGAATGAAGATGTTTTGCTACATAAAGTAAAGCCTGTTGATTACATTAAAATCTGCACTGATAGAATTCAAGAAACACTTAAACGCAAGGAGATTGAAGAATCAACTTTAAGGTTATTCAATGAGCCAATTGCAAAATATCATACACTTAATTACAAAAACGGAAAAGCAAAAGCAAGTCCAGCGATTTATTAATAGAATTACCTGAAATGGCAAAAGTTACATACAACGAAAGAAGCTGGGCAATAGATGTTATAAGTGAAATCGGCTTACACCTTTCAAATAAAAGTTGGCACTTTAAAAGTGCAGGTGGTGAAAGCACCATAAGCAACGAAAAGTCAAGTCTATTTCCTGATGTGTTGATTTTCAAAGACCAAACAAGAAATATCATTTTGCAAGGTTGGGAATTGAAAATGCCTGACACACCAATTAATGATGCTGAATTAATTAGCAATGCAATCAAAAAAGCCAAGATTTTACAAAGAGATAGTTTTATTTTGTGGAATGTAAAGAGTGCCGTTCTTTATTCTAAACAAGGAGATTCATTCTCAATTTTAAAAACTTGGAATGACATTGACATTAATAACCGAACAGAAGTAAAGCCAAAAGAAACTCTTTGGAAATCATTACTGCACAACATACTTTCAGACTTAAACGGCTATTTTGAATCAGGAGAAATTTCAGATGAAGTTTCAACAGAAATTTTAGCTGTTGATGCAATCATTGATGTAATTCTCGAAAATATTTCCTCTACAGCGGAAAACATAAGGGCAAATTTTAGGAGAAATTCAATACTTGAAGCCCAAATAAACAACTGGTGGCTATCCTCGGCAACAGAATATGGTTATAATCCGACTGCAATAAAAGACGCTTCAAATAAACTACCTACTCTTTCAAAAGTAATTTTAACCGATTGGGTTTTCAAAATCATCTTTGCAAATGTGCTGAAAAGGCATTTTAATGAAGCAAGAGCAATAGAATTAATAAACAATGAAACTTCGATTGAACAAGCAAAAAAAATAATTGCCTCAATATCGGAGCATTGTAATTTTTGGAATATTTTCAGTGATAACCTTGCAATTGAGTTTATTTCAACTTCTGCTTGGAAACAATTTATCCAGTTAAATCAGTTTCTTTCATCAATCAACATTGCAGGAATTGAAATCGAAATCCTTCATAATTTACTCCAATCTTCAATTATTTCAGCAAAACGTAAAGTAGCCGGACAATTTGCTACTCCTAAAAAGTTAGCGGATTTATTGGTTAGATTAACCATAGAAGACAAAGAAGGAATTGTAATTGACCCTTGCTGCGGAACAGGAACAATAATCAATCAAGCATATTTGCTCAAAGAAGAATACGAGTTTAATCAAGACGAAATTATAAACAGTATTTGGGCATCAGACAAACATTCTTTCCCTATTCAATTGTCTACACTTACTCTGGCAAAGCCAAACAACATTGGCAAGGTGCTTAACATTTTTAGGAAAGATGTCATTGAATTGGCAATAGGGCAAAATGTAACTTTCAAAGACCCAAACAATGGAAACGATATTGTAAAAATTTTTCCAACTATTGATTATGTTGTTTCAAACTTACCATTCATCAAGAGTAAAGAAATTGAAGTATTAAACCCGAACATAACAGAAATAAACAACTTCATTCAAGATGAAGCTGATACTACAAAATCACTAAGTGGCAAAAGCGATATTTTCGCATATATCCCATTCTATTTACATCAAGTACTTTCTGATAACGGAAAAATTGGGCTTATACTTTCTAATGCTTGGTTGGGAACTGACTACGGAGAAATTTTCTTAGAGCTTATTCAAAAATTCTATGACATTGAAACTGTTGTAATTTCAGGAAAAGGAAAATGGTTTGACAATGCTGATGTAGTAACTACTTTCCTAATTGCAAAAAAACGACACCCCGATACTCCAACAGACCAAAACAGAACAATTTCATTTTGCACCCTAAAAGAAAGCATTAACGAAATACCTGACATTAAACAATTGAGCGAAAATATTTTGTTGGAAACTAATAATCAATTTGTAGCTGTTCAAAGTTATTCAGTAAATGAAATAACAAACTTTGAAACTATTGGTGTTCCTTGGTGCGGTTACTTTGCAAATCTTAATTGGCTTACAGAAGTTTCAGAAAAACTAATTGATTGCAATCAGATTTTCAAGTTTACTCGTGGTGAAAGAAGAGGTTGGAATCCCTTATTTTATCCTGCAACTGGTCACAACATTGAAGCGGAATACATAAGACCAGTTCTGAAAAACCTAAGAGGAACATCAGGACTTTATTGTTCAGCAGATGGAGAAGCATTTTGTTGTTCAAGAAGTATTGAAGAATTAGAACAACTCAATCATACAGGTGCTTTGCAATGGATTAGAAATTTTGAAAATCAAAACAACGAAACAGGCGTTCCGCTTACTCAATCTTTGCGTAGAGCTAATATGTTTTGGTATGAGATGAAAACCGATAATATGGCTGACTTTGTCGCTAATGTGAATTACGATAAAAGTTTATTCATTGCAACCTTTGCTAATCGTTCATTCATTGACCAAAGAATGATTGGACTTTCAATTAAAGCGGAGCATCAAGATGAAAACAGAGTTTTACTGCTTGCCTTATTAAACAGCGTTCTAAGTATGTTTTTTATTGAAAG
Source organism: Flavobacteriia bacterium (assembly GCA_947458955.1). GTDB lineage: Bacteria > Bacteroidota > Bacteroidia > Flavobacteriales_D > Crocinitomicaceae > CANHVK01. The sequence continues at coordinate 13,586 of CANGZT010000035.1, forward strand.
TTTCGGTTTTGGTAGAGGTTTAGGTGCACTTGATTTAAGAGCGACAAAATTTGAGCGTGATTTTAAACTATTGAATTTTGAACTTCTATCAGACGAGCAAAAGCAAAGTATTATCAATGCTTTTCAACCAATTGCAATTAGAAATAGATTGCCTTTGGAACTAGAAGTTGAACAAGCAGACAGAGTAAATTTTGAAAGAGTCCTTTTTGAAGCATTCGAGATTTCTGAACATTACGTAGCAATAAAATCATCCTTATTACATCTGTATAGAATCAGATTTGCAGTTAAGGATAACTAAATATTTGATAAAAATGGAGACGAAAACAAATGACCTGACTGAAATAACGTTAAAAATGCTTTTGGATGAGGGAATTATTGAAAAGGGAACAATTTTGTATTCTGACACCAACCCAGCTACAACGGCAAAGATAAATTCGGACGGTTTTATTGACTTGAGTATTAACGGAAATCAGAAACTTTATCCATTCCCAAGTGGTGCAGCAAGGGCACTAGTTAATTTAAGTGTTAATGGATGGAAATTTTGGAAAATAAAAATCAATAATGAACTGAAGGAAATTTCAGAGTTGAGACAAATTTATAAGGAAAGAAAAAAATAATGCCAACACTCAACAGCCACACACATTGCCAAGTCGCACCAGCCGACACGCAAGCCAAAACTTGGCAAAGAGCGTGTCTGTTCCAACGCACAACCGACAGACAATCAGGACGAAAGAAGAACACCGAACGCACAACATATAAGGGCTAAACCGCGAGTAGCGATAGCGGAACAGCGGAATTAGCCTCTGTTGACAGATGCTTTCGCTATGCCACAAATCAAGCGATTCAAAATAAAATTATGGGGTTTTAATAATTAGGGT
>CANGZT010000036.1 GCA_947458955.1 Flavobacteriia bacterium
CCGTGATAAACAGCATACATACTTGCCATTACAGCCAATAAAGCTTGTGCAGTACAGATATTTGAAGTCGCTTTATCACGTTTGATGTGTTGCTCACGAGTTTGTAAAGCCATACGAAGCGCTAAATTATCATCCGCATCTTTAGATACACCGATAATACGTCCTGGAATTGTTCTTTTAAACTCATCTTTACAAGCAAAGAAAGCAGCGTGAGGACCACCATAACCCATAGGAACACCAAAACGTTGTGCAGAACCTAAAACTACATCCGCTCCTAAGTCTCCCGGAGATTTCAATAACACTAACGACATAATATCAGCAGCAACAGCAACTTTAACACCAGCTTCGTGTGCTTTTTTAGTGAATGCACCTAAATCTTGTACACGTCCTAAAACATCAGGATATTGAGTTAATGCCCCAAAGAAAGTAGCATCAAAAGCAAACGTTTCAGGATCAGCAATAACTAATTCAATTCCTAAATTAGCTGCTCTACCTTGAACAACATCTATTGTTTGAGGAAAACAAAATTCAGAAACAAAGAATTTATTTTTTCCTTCTTTAATATCATTTCTAGAACGAGAATTGTATAACATAATCATCGCTTCAGACGCAGCAGTTGCTTCATCCAATAAAGATGCATTGGCAATTTCCATTCCTGTTAAATCCAAAATCATCGTTTGGAAATTCAACAATGCCTCTAAACGACCTTGCGAAATTTCAGCCTGATATGGAGTATATGCAGTATACCATCCTGGATTTTCTAATACATTTCTTAAAATTACAGAAGGTGTGATAGTATCGTTATAACCTAAACCAATGTAAGATTTAAACACTTTATTTTTTGCACCTAATTTATTTACGTGTGATAAATATTCCTGCTCAGTTAACGCATCAGAAACGTTTAATTCTCTACCTAAACGGATAGGTGCAGGAATCGTTTTATCTATTAATTCTGCAATTGAGTTCGCTCCAATTTTAGCTAACATCGCTTGTTTTTCGGCATCATTTGAGCCAATGTGTCTTTCAGAAAATGCACTCATTTTATACTGCTTTAAATGTGGGACAAATATACGACGATTTAGATGAATTATTTGGGATTTTCTCTAAACAATCTAACGGTATTTATTAACCATTCAAACATAAAATTGTTTTTAATTTTTTGAAATAAATCTTTTATCAATATCTATTTAATGTAAATTTGATTTAGAACAACTATCATTTATGAAATTTCAACTCGAAGCTTTTCCCGAAATTCCAACTGAACTATGGAAAGAACAAATCGCGAAAGAACTAAAAAAAGCAAATTCTCCTGAAAGTTTTGAATTTGTTGACAAGGTAGAAAACCTCACTTTTTCAATTACACCTGAAAATTATCCAACTATTCTAATCGAAAACGATAAAAAAACGAGTGATTGGGAAGTTGGTTATGAAATTATAATCACTGATACAAATAGTAAAGAAGCAAATAAAGAAGCGCTTCAAGCGTTGAATTTCGGCGCAAATGCAATTACCTTTTCATTCGAAACAGAAAAAACGATTGAATTAAACATTTTACTTGAAGGAATTGGTATTGAATACATCGATCTTCACTTCAATATTAAAAATGAAGAACAAGGTAATCAAATAGTTGTATTTAAGAATCAATGTAAACACAAACGAATTTTCATAAACTCAGAAAAGGGATGTGATAAAAGTCTTTTTATTTCAAGTTATAATGTTCATGCAATCGGCGGAAACTGTTCTGAAGAACTCGCGTATCTTTTAAATAAAATCAATCAATGTATCACAGAAATTGAATTCGATACCATTCATATTGAAATGGGCATAGGAAATAACTTACTACTTGAAATTGCAAAATTTAAATCGATTCGTATTTTACTTAATCAACTTTTTAGAAGTTATAATTTAAACACAGAAATTTATCTCACTGCAAAAACTGGGTTTGTTAACAAATCTTATAAAGACCCACATACCAACTTGTTGCGTCAAACAACTGAGGTGTTTTCCGCTGTTCTTGGAAATGTAGATCAAATTACCGCATTGCCTTATGATAGATTGTTTATCAATCAAGAAAACTCATTTACCGCTAGGATGGCAATAAATATCTCAAATCTTTTAAAAGAGGAGGGCAAAATTCATTTAAGCTTTAACCCGTTTTCTGGAGCTAATTACATCAATCAATACATTCACGTACTATCAGATGCCGCTTGGAACTTATTTAATGAAATTGAAAAAAAAGAGGGTATTGACAATACTGGTAATAAAAAATTAAAAGAATTTATTTTAAAAACAAGGGAAAGAAGAATTACGCAATTCAAAACCAAAGAACAACTATTCGTTGGTATAAACGCATATTTAAATCCAACTGAAATTAAAAATGCATGGAACACAAAAATGATGAATACGTTTTTAGACCTTACTCCATTAATTTTAGAACAAGAAATTGCATAATGTTATGAAGAAAAAAATAGATTTTAGCTCAATTGACTGGAAAGCAAAAATAACTACAGAAAAAACAACTTCTTTTCCACATAGCAATTCAGTTTCAGGTTTTACCCCATTTTTAGGTGGACCTTATGCTTCCATGTACACTTCAAAACCTTGGACCATTCGTCAATATGCTGGGTTTTCGACAGCTGAAGAATCAAATGCATTTTACAAACGAAATTTAGCTGCAGGACAAAAAGGACTTTCCGTTGCCTTTGATTTAGCTACACATAGAGGCTATGATTCAGACCACCCTCGAGTTATTGGAGATGTTGGAAAAGCTGGAGTAGCTATTGATTCAGTTGAAGATATGAAAATTCTTTTTCAAGATATTCCATTAGATCAAATGAGTGTCTCAATGACTATGAATGGAGCGGTAATACCTGTGTTAGCCTTTTTTATTGTCGCCGCAGAAGAACAAGGAGTTTCCCAAGACTTATTATCTGGCACCATTCAAAATGATATCTTAAAGGAGTTTATGGTTCGTAATACCTACATCTACCCTCCTACTCCTTCAATGAAAATTATTGCCGATATTTTCGCATATACCACGAAACATATGCCAAAATTTAATTCTATCTCAATTTCGGGATATCATATGCACGAAGCAGGCGCGACCGCTTCACAAGAATTAGCATACACCATAGCAGATGGGATGGAGTATATACGCGCAGGTTTAAAAGTTGGACTCAACATTGATGACTTCGCACCTAGATTGAGTTTTTTCTGGGGTATCGGAATGAATCCTTTACTAGAAATAGCAAAACTGAGGGCTGGAAGATTGTTATGGGCGAAAGTTGTAAAAGATTTCAGCCCAATGAAAGAAAAGTCAATGGCACTAAGGACACATTGTCAAACTTCAGGTTGGTCATTGACTGAACAAGATCCATTTAACAATGTTGCTCGCACTTGCATCGAAGCATTAAGTGCAATTATGGGGGGTACTCAATCTCTTCATACGAATTCATTAGACGAAGCAATTGCACTTCCAACCGATTTCTCAGCTCGAATTGCTCGAAACACACAGTTATTTATCGAACATGAAATTGGAATTACTAAAACAATAGACCCAGTACAAGGAAGTGAAAAAATTGAGTCCCTTACAGAACAACTATGCCAAGAGGCGTGGGAACTAATTCAAGAAATAGAATATCTTGGAGGTATGACTCAAGCAATTGAAGCTGGAATTCCGAAAATGAGAATTGAAGAAGCAGCAACAACCAAACAAGCAAAAATTGATTCATTTGAAGAAATTATTGTAGGTTTAAATCGTCATCAATTTGAAAGTGAAACTCAAATCGACACATTAGAAATTGACAATACTGCAGTACGTGAATCACAATTAAAAAGATTAGCCGATATCAAAGGAACTCGAAATCAAGGTTTAGTACAAGAAAAATTAAACATACTAGAAAATGTTGCCAAAACAGGAAAAGGAAATTTATTAGAAGCAGCAATTGATTGCGCCCGAGAAAGAGCGACTCTAGGAGAAATATCTTCAGCATTAGAGAATGTATTCGGTAGATATCAAGCCAAAACACAGAGCATACAAGGAGTATATGCAAAAGGAATTATGAAAAATGAATCATTTCAAAAAGCCATCACATTAGCAGATAAATTTGCTGATTTAGAAGGTAGAAGACCTAGAATTTTGGTTGCAAAAATGGGACAAGATGGTCATGATCGTGGAGCAAAAGTAATCGCTACTTCATTTGCTGACATGGGATTTGATGTCGATATCAGTCCGCTATTTCAAACGCCTGAAGAGGTAGCAAAACAAGCAATTGAAAATGATGTACATATATTAGGTGTTAGTTCACTTGCCGCTGGTCATAAAACCTTAATACCTGCAGTTATTGAGGAATTAAAAAAATATGATCGAGAAGATATAATGGTAATAGCTGGCGGAGTAATTCCTTTAAAAGATTATGATTTCCTATATGAAAAAGGAGTGTTTGGTATATTTGGACCCGGAACAAAAATTCCAGATGCAGCTATATCTATTTTAGAATTGTTAATAAAGAGTGTTGAATAAATAGCAACTTAAATTCAATAAATTTCTATTTTCGAATCCAAATTATTTACCCTTATGAAAAAATATATATTATTACTGATAGTTTTCTTGAGTATAACAAAATTTTACGCTCAACCACCTTTATACAATGATTTATTGATTCTGTATGTAGATGGTAATTATAAAAAATTAGCTTCAAAAGCAGAGAAGTACACTCTAAAAGATGATACAAAAAATGACCCATACGCCTATTTATGGACTTCTAAAGCATTATTTAAAATCTCACAAATGAATGAAACAGATGAGATGTATAAAAATGCATATAAAGATTGCATCACTTTCATGGCGAAATGTATTAAAAAAGACAAAACACACGAAGTTTATGATAAGGAGAAAGATTTTATTTTTGAATTAAAAAACTCTATCATTGAAAATACAATCAATGAATATGTATCTAAAAATTATAAAAAGGCACAAGACTATTGTAAAAAATTATTAACCATTTTCCCTGATGATGTTTCTACAAGATTTATGGATGCAGCTTGCAGGTTTCAAAATAAAGATGTTCCTGGAGCAAATACCATTTGGAATGAAAACCAACGAGCTTTTGAATTAATCACAAACATTGATAATCTAAATGATAAAGAGAAAGAATTCTTACGCTTGGCAGTTATAGAAAGCATGAAATGTTTTAAAGAAAATAAACAAGCTGAAAGAGGAAAAAATATTGGCGAAAGAGCTAAAAAATGGTTCACTGACGATGATTTTAAAGCTGTACTAAACTCACTATAAATTAAGAGGCTTAATGCCTCTTTTTTATTTTACTTTCCAAACTTCTATATATTCGTTTACGTTTCTTGGGTTTAGATCATGAACTATTTTGTCAGTCAAACTTGGTTCACAGATTTTATGTAGGTGTAACCTTTTGTATTTTAACTGATAGTGTTTTATTCGCTTATCAAGATTTCCTTTTCCAGCAAAAAATATATAATCTAAATTATCGGGAATAGAGTCTAAAGTTGTTTTTTCTATAAATGATGCATGCCATTTATTAGCATAAAATTTAGGCATTAAAGAAACAGAAGCATCTCCTGAACCTTCCATTAATATTTTGGGTTGTTGGTTATGCTCATGATATAATGAATACATTGCATTGATTCTAGAATATTTACTTGACATAAATGTAAAAAAACAAACTAAAACTAAATTTAAAGCCCAAAAAATACGAAATGAGACATTCCAGAATCCTTTCCAAAAATTACGTTCTTTTAATTTCTCAAAACCAACAATACCCAAAATCACAAAAAAAGGCAAAATTGATAAAATAAAACGTTCTTGTCTATTTGGATATAATGTATGAAAAATCAAAAAGAATAAAGTAGGAATAAATAATAATAATGAAGTTTTATAACTTCTAAAAAAACCAATACCAACTAGAAGTCCAAATGGAAATAATAATACACCAAATAAAACATAGAAATACATAAAATAATTTGTATTAGGAAGATATTGAGTCCCTTGATTCATATTATAAGTTACATAAGTCCAAAATTCAGCAAAGGGATAACCCCAAATAATAAAGTCAACAACACCTTGAGTTAACGTAAACATTACAATATTACCTAATGAAAAAAAGAAGATATTTTTCCATTGTTTTTTTAACAAAAAATAAGTAGCGATACCTATTGAAAATATACCAATCTGGTATCTGAAAGAAATAGCTACACCACACATAAGTCCAGCGATGAGTAAACTTTTTTTACTTATACTATCCTCTTTTACTAAATACCATATTCCCCACATTAAAAAAGGTATCGAAACCATTTCAACTAGATTTCGGACAGACATGAACGGCATTAACCATAAAAGAGAGAGCACCCAACCTACTATAATCGCATTTTTTCGATTTGAAATTTTATTTGTAATCTTAATGCCAAAGTAGATCACTAAAACAGACAATAAAGCATGAAATATTCTATTGAAAATCATTAATCCTTTTGGATCAATAAAACCAACTAATTTACATAATGCAAAAAAACAATAATTCAAACCAACATAAGTAAAACTATGTCCTTCTGGTTTACCGGTAGAAGTTTCAGACCAGGGTAACCAACCATTATAATCGTAATCACTTGCCCACGATGCAGATGCTTCAATTGTAAGAAAATGATCATCGTGCATGCCATAACCCTCTGAGAAAACAGCAGCTAATAATCTAAATACAAGACCAAAAATTAAAATGGTTTTAAATGAACTAAAGTTTATTTTTTTTAACATCTTATTTAATATCTAAAATATCAAGATCAAATATCAAATCTGAATAAGCAGGTATAATTGATACAGATTTAGAACCATAGGCAATGAAAAATGGTATATACAAAGTTACTTTACCTCCCTTGCCAACAATTGATAGCCCCTCTTCAAAACCAGAGATAAGTCCTTGTTCTTTATATTTAATATCAAATGCTTGATTTCTATCTAAAGAAGAATCAAACTTTTCATCATTAAACAACTTTCCAGTATAATGTAAAGAAATTATATTTCCTTTTCTAACCTTAGAAGTATCACCATAATTATGAACTACATAAACTAAACCAGATGCGGTTTGTATTAACTTGGGTGATTTAAAAATCAATGAAATTCTTCCAAAAAGTGATTTAGAAAAATCATTTTTAACTTTCTTTTTAACCTCATCGAAAAAGAATTCTTTATACTTCTCTTCAGATAATGCTTTAGCTTGATCTTGATGTTTGGTCAAAATTGATTTTTTAACATCAATTTTTGTGTAACAGTTCAAAAATGTTTTTGACGGATCATACTTTTTATACTTTTTACCTACACGTAATATTACAATACTATCTATAATATCATTTTGTTGAATTGCATCAACTACACTCTGTCCTTCTAACACATGACCAAAAACACTGTGTTTATTGTCTAACCATGGTGTTTTAACATGTGTAATAAAAAATTGACTCCCATTCGTATTAGGCCCCGAATTAGCCATCGATAAAATTCCAGGACCAACATGCTTTAGATCAGGATGAAATTCATCGTAAAACTTATACCCTGGCCCACCTTCTCCCGTACCTTGTGGATCTCCACCTTGAATCATGAAATCCTTGATTACTCGATGAAATTTGACCCCATTATATAGAGGAGCTTTAAATTCTTTACCAAGAATATTAGAGTTACCTTCAGCCAAAGCAATAAAATTCGCAGATGTCATAGGTGCTTTTTCAATTTCAAGGTATATTAAAATTTTACCCTTAGAAGTTGACAATCTTGCATATACCCCATCTTTCAATACTTGCGAAAAGATAGTAGAAGAAACTATAAAAAAGAAAATAATTAAACTAAATCGAAACATACTTATTGTTCAATAGAAAGAAGTTCAACATCAAATATTAATACAGAATAAGGCTTGATTTCTTGTGAAGGAGCATTAGCTCCATAAGCTAACTCTTGCGGAATGTAAAATCTAAATTTAGAACCGACAGGCATAAGTTGTAATCCTTCAGTCCAACCTGGTATAACTTGATTTAAACCAAAAGTAGCCGGTTCGCCACGATTTACTGAACTGTCAAATACTTTACCTTCAATAGTCGTTCCATGATAGTGGACTTTAACACGAGTTGTTGCTTTAGGTGTTTCACCAGTACCCAACGTAATCACTTTATATTGTAAACCTGACGCAGTAACAACTACGGATGGATCTAGTTTATTTTGCAATAAAAATCGTTCACCTTGAGTCTTATTCTCAATAAATTGACTTTCCTGCTTTTTTTTGAAATATCGATTTACCACAGCATTTGAAGGATCTAATAATAAAGCATTTTTTCCATATAGTTTATCAGAGATTCCTTTCAAAATCATCTCTTTATTTGCTTCACTCAAATCACTTAATACATTACCAGCAATCATATTACCAATAAGGTAAGAAACTGAGTCCACATCACTTTTAAATTGAACTTTACTTGACTTTGTAGTTTGAGCGTTTAGTAAAGTAAATGAACTACTTATAAGCAAACTAGTTAATATTCTTTTCATAGATAATAATTTAAAAACCTTTTAATAATTCTAGAAAAATTATTAAAACTCAAAATTAATTAAACTAAGCAAGCAAATAACAACACTAACAATAAAATGAAGTTATTTTTACATGAAAATTTTACAACTAAAGTGTATTTAAAAACACTTGATTAAATTTGTAATATGGAACAAAGAGAAGACAAATTAAAGGAAGTTATTTCCCACGCGAAAGAGTATGGTTTTGTATTTCCATCCTCAGAAATATATGATGGTTTAGCCGCAACTTATGATTATGGTCAATTAGGTTCTGAGTTAAAAAACAACATCAAAACGTATTGGTGGAAATCAATGACTCAAATGCATGAAAACATTGTTGGAATAGACGCCGCAATATTTATGCACCCTACTACTTGGAAAGCATCAGGTCATGTTGACGCCTTTAATGATCCCTTAATCGATAATAAAGATTCCAAAAAAAGATATCGCGCTGATGTTTTGATTGAAGAACATATTGAAAAGATCAGACAAAAAATAAATAAAGAAGTAGAAAAAGCTTCTAAGAAATTCGGTGAAGCATTTGACGAAACTCAATTTCTAGCTACAAACCCTAACGTTATTAGAAATACACAAAAAATTTCTGATATCGAAGACAGAATGCGTGTCACGCTTGAAAACAATGATTTGGAAGGTGTGAGACAATTAATTATTGATTTAGAAATCGTTTGTCCTATGAGTGGTTCTAAAAATTGGACTGAAGTCAGACAATTCAATTTAATGTTCTCTACTGAATTAGGTTCTGTTGCTGGTGATGCTGCTACTATTTATCTTCGTCCCGAAACAGCACAAGGCATTTTTGTTAATTTCTTAAATGTTCAAAAATCAGGAAGAATGAAAATACCTTTTGGTATTGCTCAGATTGGAAAAGCATTTAGAAATGAGATTGTAGCTAGACAATTCATTTTTCGTATGCGTGAGTTTGAACAAATGGAAATGCAATTCTTTGTTCGCCCAGGTGAAGAAATGAAGTGGTATGAGTATTGGAAAGATACTAGAGTAAAATGGCATAAAGCATTGGGGCTAGGCGATAGCGCATATCGATTACACGACCATATCAAATTAGCGCACTATGCAAATGCTGCATGTGATATTGAATTCGACTTCCCTATGGGATTCAAAGAATTAGAAGGTATTCACTCACGAACTGATTTTGATTTAAAACAACATGAAAATCATTCAGGAAAAAAAATGCAATATTTTGACCCGGAACTAAACGAAAGCTATGTTCCATATGTGGTAGAAACATCTGTAGGTTTGGATCGAATGTTTCTTGCAGTATTAAGCAACTCATTAAAAAATGAAACCTTAGCAGATGGATCTGAAAGAGTTGTGCTTTCATTACCATATGCATTGGCACCTTTTAAAGTTGCTGTCATGCCATTAACAAAAAAAGATGGATTGCCTGAAAAAGCAAGAGAAATTATCAATAGTTTAAAATATGATTTCCAATGTCAATATGATGAAAAAGATTCTATTGGAAAAAGATATAGAAGACAAGATGCAATAGGTACTCCTTTTTGCATTACAGTAGATCATGAAACTCTTGAAAATAATTCAGTAACATTAAGAGATAGAGATTCAATGGAACAAGTTCGAATTTCAATTGATGAATTAAATAATTATATTGATACTAAAGTAAACCTTAAATATCTATTAAATCAATTATAAATAAAGCCCCAAATGTAGATGCCCCCAAGCTAGACTAACTTTGGGGCATTTTTTATTTCCAAAAATGCTGATTCAATAAATTCAAATCTTTTAACTTATGAAAATAGGGATGAGTTGCTGTTCGTTGTAATATTTCTAAATGATCAATTCGATGACAATCGGTAGCAACAAAATCTACATACCCATTATCAATCAACCAATGCGCTTGACGTTGAACATCTGGTCCGTAATGTCCTACGATTGACAATAAATTAACTTGAATTAACACCCCTTTTTCTCGATAATTTGCTACAATTTCGGGTTGATTAAAGTAGTAAGGATAACGTTCAAAATGAGCAATTATAGGTTTAAAACCGTTTACTATTAACTCAAATATAAATTGCTCCGTTTGATTCGGTTTTGAAAAGAATGAATATTCAAATAAGATATATTTATCGGGAAAAGGAACTAATTGATTTCCTTTAATTTTATCCATTAAAGAATCCTCTATATTATATTCAGCTGAAGCAGAAAGTTCTATTTCAATATCCAGTTTTATACATTCAGCTTTTACTTCTTCTAATTTTGCTGTAATTATTTCAGGAGTATTTGGGTAACAATCCTGCATCACATGTGGTGTGAATATCAGCTTTTTATACCCCATTTCTTTAAACTTCAACAACATCCCTATGGTATGCTCCATTGAAGGGGAGCCATCATCTATCCCTGGCAGTAAATGATTATGCATATCTACTTCTAGGTATCCAAAATCAAAAGGAGGTAATAACACCTCCTCTTTTTTATTTTTTCTAAAAATTGAAAATAACCCCATTATCTATTTGAATACATTGAATCATAATATTTTTGATAATCCCCACTTGTAACTTCTTTCACCCAATCTTCATTTTCTAAATACCAATCGACTGTTTTTTCAAGTCCTTCTTCAAATGTAATTGAAGGATTCCAACCTAATTCTGATTCTAATTTTGTAGCATCAATGGCATATCTCATATCATGACCCGATCTATCTTTGACATAGGTAATAAGCGAAGCTGAAACTCCAGGTTCACGATTTAATTTCTTATCCATCAAGTTACATAAGAAATGGATTAAATCAATGTTTTTCCATTCATTTAAACCACCAACATTGTATGACTCTCCATATCGACCATTAAAAAATATAGTTTCAATAGCCCTAGCATGATCTTCAACCCACAACCAGTCTCTAATATTTTCACCTTTTCCATAAACAGGTAAAGATTTCATATTAATTATATTTTGAATCATTAATGGAATTAATTTCTCTGGAAAATGATGACTACCATAATTGTTTGAACAATTAGACATTTTCACAGGAAAATTATATGTATGAAAGAATGCACTCACAAAATGGTCTGAAGAAGCTTTTGATGCTGAATAAGGACTTCTTGGATCATATGGAGTTGTTTCCATGAACAAACCTTCTTCTCCTAACGAACCATATACCTCATCGGTAGAAACATGATGAAAGGTATGTTTTTCATTCAGATCCCAATGTTTTTTTGCAACATTCAATAAATTCAATGTTCCTATCACATTAGTCATTGCGAATTCCATTGGTCCTTCAATTGATCTATCAACATGAGATTCTGCCGCTAAATGTATTACATCTGTAATTTTATACTTTGTAAATGCATTATTTACGTCGTCAGCAGAACAAATATCACCCTTAACAAATTTATAATTTGACTTATCTGCAACATCTTTGAGATTTGATAAATTGCCAGCATAGGTTAACTTATCAAAATTAACAATAGTGTGTTCAGGATATTTGTTAACCAATAATCTTACTACATGTGAACCAATAAACCCAGCACCTCCTGTTACTAAAATATTCATACTAATATTTGTTAAGAACGATTATAAACTCCAATATTCTAATTCATTAATTTGATTTCTGAAAATTCCTTTAATATCTACAAAAACACCTTTACCATCAACTAATAAGTCTTTAAATTGGGCTTCTTTTAAATCTAGATATTCTTTATGGTTTACTGCAACAATCAACGCATCGTATTTCCCTTCAGGATTAGAATGTAACCCTATACCATATTCATGAATCATCTCTTCTGAAGACGCATGAGGATCAACAACATCTACAGTTACTTGGTAGGATTGTAATTCTTTTATAACATCAATAACCTTCGTATTTCTAATATCGGCAACATCTTCTTTAAAAGTTGCACCCATTACCAATACTCGGGTATCTTGAATATGCTTACCTTGAGCAATCATTTTTTTAACCGTTTGTTTTGCTACATACCCTCCCATAGAATCATTCACAAAACGACCACTCGTAATCACTTTTGAATTATACCCCGCTTTTGCAGCTTTATGAGTCAAGTAATATGGGTCAACACCAATACAATGTCCTCCAACTAGTCCTGGTTGAAATTTCAAGAAATTCCATTTTGTACCAGCTGCTTCAAGCACGTCAAAAGTGTTTATTCCAAGCTTATTAAAAATTATTGACAACTCATTAATTAATGCAATATTTACATCTCGTTGTGTATTTTCAATAATTTTTGCCGCTTCAGCAACTTTAATTGTAGCTGCTCTATGTACGCCAGCATCAACAACTAATTCATAAGTTTTTGCAATATTATCTAAAGATTCATCACAACATCCAGAAACAACTTTCATTATATTCCTAAGTGTATGATTTTTATCTCCTGGATTAATACGCTCTGGAGAATAACCTAAAAAGAAATCTTGTTTGAATTTCAAACCTGACTCTTTTTCTAATACAGGAACACAATCTTCTTCTGTACAACCTGGGTAAACAGTAGACTCAAAAACTACGTAATCGCCTTTTTTAAGAACTTTCCCCACAGTAGAACTTGCTCCTAATAATGGTTTTAAATCAGGAACATTTGCAGAGTCAATTGGAGTTGGAACTGCAACTATGAAAAAAGTTACATCTCTTAAATCCTCTAAATCAGCTGTAAAATGAATGTCACACCCTTCAAATGCTGAACTTTCCAATTCTTTGCTCGGATCAATGTTATTACGCATTAAATCAACACGATGCTGGTTTATATCAAAACCAACTACTTTTATTTTTCTTGCAAATTCTAAGGCAATTGGTAAACCAACATACCCTAATCCGATAACTGCTAACTTAGTTTGTTTATCTATTAACTTTTGGTAAATTGAGTTGTTCATTTCTTACTTTGTATATACGTTCTATAATTTCTACTACTTTTAATCCTTCTAAAGCATTGGTTGTCATTGATGTTCTACCTTTGAGTGTGTCAATTACATTTCCAATCAAAAAGTGATGATTCGCTGCTGACCCCTTATAAGGACCATAATCGTTTGCCGGACTTGATTCTGCCAATACAGGCATTTCATAACCAGGAATATTACAAACTTCAACTTCGTTCATGTATTGACCTCCAATCTTAACACTTCCTTTACTTCCAATGATGGTCATCGAACTTTCTAAATTCTTGTCAACTACAGCTGTTGAATAATTAATACACCCCTTTCCTCCATTTAAGAAATCAAAATTAACAAACCCTGAATCTTCAAAATCGGTAGAATCATGATGTGAAAAATCGGCAAAATTCCCTTGTATATTGTCAATATCACCAAACAACCAATACATAATATCGATGAAATGAGAAAACTGGGTAAATAAAGTTCCTCCATCTAGATCTTGCGTTCCTTTCCACCCCCCTTTTTTGTAATAACGTGCATCTCGATTCCAATAACAGTTAAGTTGTACCATATAAATATCACCAAGTATATTTTCACTTACAACCTTTTTTATCCATTCAGATGGTGGTGAATATCTATTCTGCATTACACAAAAAACACTTCTAGACATTTGCAATGATTTAAAAATCACCTTTTCACACTCATCTTTTGACAAACCCATAGGCTTTTCACAAACTACATGTTTACGTGCTTCTAAGGCCTTAATGGATTGTTCTGCATGAAGCCCATTAGGGGTACAAATATTTACAACATCAAAATCTAAATTTGAAGATAATAAGTCTTCAATAGAATTAAAAAATGGTACTTCTTTATCAAATTCACAAGCCTCTTTACCTCTTACATCAACCATTGCGACAAGTTCACCCTCTGGATCTCTTGATATCATCTCTGCATGGCGTTTACCGATATGACCAGCACCAACTACAGCGAACTTTACTTTATCGTTTGTTAC
>CANGZT010000037.1 GCA_947458955.1 Flavobacteriia bacterium
ATCCCATTTTCTTTAGCAATTGACTTTACTGATTTTTTACCGCTTAATACGGCTTTTACGCAACGAAGCCGAAAGTTGTAATCGTATTTATTTCTTTTAAACATAAAAATGCCCCCAAGTTAGTGTCTAACTTTTGGGGGCATGTACACTTATGACAGCTTTTTTGTTTATAATCAATTATTAATTATACAGTTTGTTTTACTTTTGGAGCCGCAGCTAAAATATCAGCAGATGTTTCAGAAGCAAATTGCTCAAAGTTTCTTACGAATTGTCCAGCTAAATTATTAGCAGTTTCATCATAAGCATTTTTGTCAGCCCAAGTAGATCTAGGGTTTAAAATTTCCGCAGGAACACCTTCACAAGATGTAGGAATTGCTAAATCAAAAACAGGCAATGTATCGTAAGTAACATCGTTTAACTTACCTTCCAAAGCAGCAGTAATCATCGCTCTTGTATAAGATAATTTCATTCTGCTTCCTACACCATATGAACCACCAGTCCAACCTGTGTTGATTAACCAAACTTTAATATCAGTACCTTCTAATTTTTCACCTAGTAATTTAGCGTATTTTGCAGGGTGTAAAGGCAAAAATGCTTTACCAAAACATGCAGAGAAAGTAGTTGTAGGTTCTGTAATACCCATTTCAGTTCCAGCAACTTTTGCAGTGTAACCAGACATAAAGTGGTACATCGCTTGTTCTTTCGTTAAACGTGAGATTGGAGGCAATACACCAAATGCATCAGCAGTTAAAAAGAAAATATTTTTAGGTGTTGAACCAATAGATGGAGTAACGATGTTATCAATGTGGTGAATAGGGTATGATACACGTGTGTTTTCAGTAATTGAACCGTCTG
Organism: Flavobacteriia bacterium; assembly: GCA_947458955.1. GTDB lineage: Bacteria > Bacteroidota > Bacteroidia > Flavobacteriales_D > Crocinitomicaceae > CANHVK01. The sequence goes on from CANGZT010000037.1 coordinate 856, forward strand.
TGTAATCAGGAGTAGAAGAACTTTCTACAAATCCAATATTTTCTAAGATAGCACCAAACTTAATCGCATCATAAATTTGTGGTTCTTTTTCTTTTGATAAGTCAATCGTCTTAGCATAGCAACCTCCTTCAAAGTTGAATACTGTATTGTCTGACCAACCATGCTCATCATCACCAATTAATCTTCTGTTTGGGTCTGAAGATAAAGTCGTTTTACCTGTTCCAGAAAGTCCAAAGAAAATAGCAGTATCACCATCTTTACCAATGTTTGCAGAACAATGCATTGATAAAACATTTTTTTCATGAGGTAATAAATAATTTAACACAGAGAAAATTCCTTTTTTCATTTCACCTGTATAACCAGTACCACCTATTAGAATCATTTTTTTAGTAAAGTTCAAGATAGCGAAATTGTGTTGACGTGTTCCATCAATCGCAGGGTCAGCTTTGAAACCAGGAGCACAAACAATATGCCATTCTGCCTCGAAGTTTTCGATTTCAGCATCTGTAGGTCTTAAGAACATGTTATAACAAAACATATTTGACCAAGGGAATTCAGCAACCACACGAATATTTAAACGGTGAGCTTCGTCAGCACAAGCATAAGCATCTCTTACATAAACATCTTTGTCTGTCAAGTAAGATTTCATTCTGTTGTAAAGAGAGTCAAATTTCTCAGATGAAAATTTAATGTTAACATCTCCCCACCAAACTGTGTTTTCAGTTTTTTCATCAAATACTACGAAACGATCTTTTGGAGATCTACCTGTAAATTCACCAGTTTCAATCGCAATTGCTCCAGTGTCAGTTAAGACACCTTGTCCATTGATGATTGTGTCCTCTACTAATTCAGCAGGTGTTAAGTTCCAAAACACGTTTCCTAAGTTGTTTAAACCTATAGAATCGTTCAAATTGGCATGTTTTCCGCGTTTACCAAATTCGTTCATACGTACTTTATTTTATAGCTTTCGCTTTGATTTAGGGTGCAAAATTACACGAATTAAATTTAATCCTCAATTTTTTTTTATCGATTTTCAAACAATTATAGGTTGAATGAATTTAATTCTGTTGAAAACTCTAAAAACAATGATTTTAGTCATTAAGTTCAATTAATTTTTCAATCGCCAATTTAGCATTATTTTTAATTTCCAATAGACTTGCTTCTTGCATGTAACAAGGTGCGCAAATAATACGATTTTTTTTATCAACGGAAATTTCTTGTAACCCTTTTTCTAATGTCTTCGCACCATTCTGTTCCAAACCATGATGAAAAGATGCAATATCATAAGGGGATTTTTCTTTAGTGCTACCTAAAGAAAGAGTAGGGGTAATATTACTGCCTTTAAATGCTAAGGATAAAACGATTGGGCTTACACACAATGCAACTATCGGCTTTCCTATGTTGATAAGATTAACTAATAATAATTTAACTTCAGGTAAAATTGACCCATCAGGACCATCAAAAGCCCAGGAAGATAAATTTTTAGCGTTTCCAAAACCACCTGGAATAACAAGTCCATCAAACTCTGAAGGGGTAATTGTATTTATGTCAACAACATTCCCTCTCATAATACGAGCAGATTCAATCATCATATTTCTCGTTTCATTCATTTCTGAACCATCAAGGTGATTGATTACATGGTATTGATTTTTATTTACTGAAATACCCACATATTCTATTCCTTTTTCTTCAAGGGCAATCATAGCGGCTACAGTTTCTTGAATTTCAGATCCGTCATATACACCACAACCTGACAATAAAATTCCAACTTTCATTTATATTAGTTTTATATGATTGTTAGCTAAAGTGATCAATCGTTGTTTGTATAGCATACCTATTGCATTTTTAAATGTCTTTTTTGACATGCCTACTTCTTCTCTAATATTATCAGGATCAGATTTATCAGTTAGATAAATGATTCCATTCTTTTCCTTTAATATTTCAAGTAACCTTTCACAATTACTTTCCATTTTTACAAACCCAATTTTATCTAATGTGATATCAAGTTTACCATCAGGACGTATTGATTTTACATACCCCTTGCATCGTTCCCCAAATTTAACAATACGTGAAATATCACTCTTAAAAATCAAACCACTATATGTTTCATTAACAATTACATTTCTACCTAATTCTGTAGAGTCAGCAATTAATAAGTCAACTTCTTCATTTTCTTGAACTAAAATATGTTCAAATTCCAAGTATTTTCTGATTTTAGAAGATGCTACTAAACGTTGTGTTGCTTCATCTAAATATAAATGAACGATATAACGTTTACCTTCTTCCATTTTTTGTTTTTGCTCTTTGAAAGGAACCAACAAGTCTTTTTCGATTCCCCAATCTAGGAAAGCTCCAAAATGGCTTACTTGATTTACTTTTAAAGCTGCAAATCCGTGAAGTTCTAAATATGGTTTTTTAGTTGTTGAAATAATTCTATCTTCCGAATCAAGATAAACAAATACATCGATTGAATCTCCAATTTCTACATTTTCAGGAATATATTTTGTTGGTAACAATACAACATTCTCTTCATCATCTCCAAGGTATGCGCCAGGGGGTGTTATTCTTAAAAGTGTTAATTTGTTGAATTGACCTAAATGAATCATAAGTTTATTTTTTATTTGTAGCGAGTCGGTTTATTTAAAAAACGACATTTTAATTTTTTGTTTTTTAATTCGAACTAAAGGTAATAATGATTTTATTTTTTTTAGTTCGTTTATAGATAAAGTGATAAGGGAATGTTGGTCGTATATTTCGATCATTCCAAGGTGTTCATTTTTTACACCTGCTTCTTTTGTGAAAAAACCAACGATATCAATTTTTCTAATTTTATCTTTTCTACCTGCAGATAAGTAAATAGGGAATTTTTTAGAATGATTGAAGTCTTTAAAATCCTCGTATCCTTTTAATTTTTTGAATTCAAAATTACTACAATAATCGGGTAGCGGTTCACTTTCAGAATGTAATAATATTACTGTGCCCTCAGCTTTCATTCGTGCTGTTCTACCATTTCTATGAATAAAGTCTTCTTTCGAATGTGGAAATTGATAATGAATTACAAGGTCTAACTCTGGAATGTCAAGACCTCGTGAAGCTAAGTCTGTACAAATCAAGGTATCAACACAACCACTTTTAAACAAATATAGAGCATGTTCTCGCTCTCTTTGTTCTAATCCTCCATGATATAATGCTGTTTCTTTTCCAAATTCTTTTAAGTGTTGTTTGATTCGGTCTGCAGCCTCTCTATGTGAACAAAAAATAAGGGTATTACTAGATGAAATGTTCGAAATGTATTTTACTAAAGTTACTAATTTGTCATTTCCTTCAGCTTTCAGAGAGAATAGTGTGTAGTTTGGCTTTGCTTCTTCAAGAAAATTAGATGTTTGAAATTGAAATGGTTTAAAAATCTCAGGAAGTTTTTCAATTTCAGTTGCTGACACCAACTGTATGCTCTTGAATTCATTGCAATTCGATGTGATGAAATCAATCTCTTTTTGAAATCCAAGTTCTAAAGTTTTGTCATATTCGTCGATTATCAAATGAGTAATGTGTAGATTAGTCATCGTACCACGATTGAAATGATCTGCAATTCTACCTGGAGTACCAATGATTACTGTTGGTATTTCGTTAAGTTGTTGAACTTCGAATTGAAATTTATGGCCACCGTAACAGGTAACACTTTTTCGACCTGTTCTTAATTGTGAATATGAATTCGAAACTTGTTGAGCAAGTTCTCTTGAAGGACATAGGATTAAGGCACAATCTTTTGAATCTAATTGGTTTAATATTTTTTCTAATTCAACAAGAAAAGCAAAAGTTTTTCCTGTGCCAGTGTTAGCTAGTAAAGTTTTATATGGATGGTTAGACTTCCAATAAGTCGTTTGTAATTTGTTGGGAGAACCAAGATTGGTCTTCGAAAAGATAGTAGTTGTCAATTATTTATTTCCTTTTTGATAGTCAGCTACAAATTGTGCTAAGCCACTATCGGTTAATGGATGTTTAATTAATGCTTTAATTGCATTTAAGGGTGCTGTGATTACATCTGCACCAATTTCGGCACATTGAATAATATGCATTGGATTTCTTAAAGAAGCTGCTAATATCTGAGTTTCAAAACCAAAGTTGTCAAAAATCGTTCTGATTTGTGCCACTAATTGTAAGCCATCAGATGAAATGTCATCTAATCTTCCTACAAAAGGTGAAACGTAAGTTGCACCTGCTTTTGCAGCTAACAGTGCTTGACCAGGAGAGAAGATTAGGGTACAGTTCGTTTTTATTTCTTTAGAAGATAAATATTTAATGGTTTTTAAACCTTCCGAAGTCATTGGGACTTTAACTACAATGTTTGGATGTAAATCGGCTAGAATTTCTGCTTCAGCTACCATTTCCTCGAAGGTTAATGCATTTACCTCTGCACTAATATCTCCATCAACAATTGAACAGATTTCTACATAATGTTTAAGAATATTGTTGTTTCCAGTGATGTTTTCTTTAGCCATCAAAGTAGGATTCGTTGTTACCCCGTCTAGTATTCCAAGTTCGTTTGCTTCTTTAATTTCATTTAAATTAGCAGTATCAATGAAGAATTTCATAGTGTGAATTTTTATTTTCCAATAACGAATGATTTTCCGAAATTAGATTAATAAAGATAATAAGAATTTGATTTTATCGAAAGGAAGAGTAAATAAAAAAGGGTAAGCTACTTCTATCGCACCGCTACAACTTCATACCTTTGCTACGTTCCCGTCCTGGAGGATTCTGAAGGAGCTAGTCGTAGAAGACTTACCCGATGCAAATATATGAAAAGATAATTGAATATTATGATTTTTTCAAAAAAAATCGTCCCATAGGTCCTTCACAAAATAACAAATCTAAAATAGAAAGATTAGGTATAAAACCATGTTTATTGGCAAAAGGTTGAATATAATTTAAAGTATTTGAGATTAAAAAGTCTTTATTCCTAAAGTCAAATAAATCACTTAATTGTTCATACTCTTCAGTTATTTTGCACTTTATTTTTAAGTCGAACGTTTTGTTTAAGAATTCAAAACTAGAGTTATTTTTGAAAAATAAATTTAGCTCATCTGAAAAAATGAGTTTGTGAATATCGGATTCATAGTGTTCGAAATATGGAGTGTGCATGTATGCGCTTGTGATTGCCCTCCAATGGTTCATTTTCCATTTTTGTGAATCTTCAATAAGAATATCTTTTGTAAGTGTTTTACTTCCATTAGGTTTGGTAATAGGAATACTCAGATCTAAAATACCATTTGAAGTACCGATACTGTACCTATTTCTTATGCTTTGCTTTTGATAAGTTTCATGAACTTCAAACAAAACATTTTCTGATTTTGCAAGAGACTGATAATATGCAATTGGACCAAAAAACGAAATAGGGTAGGTCGTCACTTATTTAATGAACTTTAATATTCTATTCCATCGTACTCCTCCATTAGGGTTTTTAGAAAACCAAACTACAGAGGCTTTTCCAACTATGTGGTCTTCAGGAACGAATCCCCATATTCTTGAGTCAGCTGAGTTGTAACGGTTGTCTCCCATCATCCAATAATAATTCAAAGCAAATTTATAAGAGGTTGCTTTTTTGCCATCTATGAAAATCAAACCCTTTTTTTCTTGTAAAACATGGCCTTCATAAGCAGTAATTATTCTTCTATAATAAGCTATGTTCTCTTTTGTTAAATTAACAGTAGTCCCTTTTTTGGGAATAATTATTTCGTTGTAATTAGTTATGTTATTTTCAATGTTAAAATCTTTAGGAAAAGTACGGAGATTTTCTATTTTTATTGAAGCTGAATTAGTTAATAATTTTAATGAATCAACTCGAGACAATTGGTAATTCTCATTTATAACTAATTCAAATTTTGCGTTAACAAAAGTCTTTTTAAGTTTATTGAGTTCTGAACGAGTTAAATTCATGATATACTTATTCGCTTCATCTAATTTTTGATAATCACGTTCTTTTTCTAAACCATATTGTTCCAACATCATATTTTCAAAAGAGGAGGTAGATCCTGTATTTATGAAGTTAGTAACAATGTATTGTAAGTTTTGATTTTCTGCTACAAATGCTGGCTTGTTGTTAATATATAGTATTGAATTTGTGATTTTAAGTTTATCACCTGGAATACCAACACATCTTTTGATATAATTTTCTCTTTTATCTACTGGTCTGTAAATTAACCCATAATGTTTAATATAAGGTAAAGATTTTTCTGGCATTGGACCTTTAGAATATACCACGCCACTTGAGATACTTTTTCTAGCTTCAGTCAACCATAAGTTATAGTTTGAAATAAATTCTTCTCCAAATTTAGCGTAGAATTCTTCCATAGTTTTAATTCCTTGTACTTCAGGTTTATTAGCATATGATTGAGCAAATAGAAAGAGTGCCTCGTCATTCAAAATACCATAATAATCATGCCCCATCAAACCATGTGGCATTCTTGGGTCGTAAACAGCTGTATCACCTGATGGATAATTAAATACGACAACATCATTTCGTTGTATTTTACCTAATCCTGGTAAACGAACATAATCTTGCTTTTCGATATCAGTGTAAGATTTAATATCTATCCATGGAATGGTATTGTGAACTAAAGGAAAAGATAGAGGAGTAACTGGTACTTTACAACCATATGCTAGTTTGTTAACAAATAGAAAGTCACCTACCAACAAAGTTTTCTCCATAGAACCTGTTGGAATTTGAAATGGTTCAAATACATAGGTACGTATTATACTAGCAGCTACTAATGCAAAAACAATTGAATCGCCCCATTCTTTGATGTTTGTTTTTTTTCCAGTTTTTTCTTTCGAAAGTAAACCAAGCACCAAAGCTACAATATGTCCAAGTACTGGAAGACATAAGAATAAAACGATATGATCACTAATTCTTCTTTTTTCTAATTCTTTTGGATTTGCCCAATTTGTTTCTGGAACAACTTCATAGTTTTTTAATCTAGTGTACAGAAAATAAGGGAAAAATATACCTTGCAATGTTTCTTGCCAAGTGAATTTGTCAAATTTTCGAACATAAGTAAGGTTTAACACAGCTAACATTACAAGATGTACACCAGGAATAATCAGTAAAAAAGACCACCAACCTTTTTTATTTGTGAATTGGAAAGCAACGTAATAATTATAAAAAGGAATAAGTGCTTCCCATCTTTTTCTTCCAAATTTTTCAAATGAAGTCCACCAGAAAGATAAATATGGATGGGCTAAAATAAATAAGTAAAAATATAATACATTCATGATTAAACAGCTTGTATGTCTTTCAACATATCTTTAATTGTATGAATTCCTTTTTTGTCTACAATCCATTCAGCAGCAAGAACAGCTCCTAATGCGAATCCTTTTCTATTGTGAGCTTGGTGTGTAATCGAGATCGAATCAATATCTGAGTCATACGTGACAGTGTGAGTTCCAGGGACATCCGGAATTCTATGAGCTACTACCCCTAATTGTCCTTGAGTGGTATGTGGCTCCGTACCTTCCTCACATACCCAAGAAAAATAAGTCTCGTTGTTTTCTAAAATTTGATTTGCAAGTGTAATAGCTGTTCCGCTTGGTGCGTCAACTTTTTGAGTATGGTGTACTTCATTGATTGAAGCTTTATAATGAGAACGATGATTCATTAGTCTTGCTAATTTTTCATTCAATTCAAAAAATAGGTTAACTCCAATACTAAAGTTACTTGCATAAAGTAATGATCCTGAATTTGATGATACTAGATTTTCAACTTTATATATCTGTTCATTCCAACCTGTTGTTCCTACAATTATTGGTTTTTGTGCACCAAGAACCATTTCTATATGTTGAACAGCTAAATCAGGCTTGGTAAATTCAATAACTACGTCTACAGAATCTATATCTCTTTGATTTAGAGGGAATACACTGTTTGATTTAAATAAGATTTCATGACCTCTCTCAATGGCGATTTCTTCAATAGCTCTACCCATTTTCCCGTAACCTGCTAAACCAATTTTCATAATTGTACCTTAATTAAAGTTATTATATCTGTAACGTAATACAAAAATAATTAACTGAGTCAATTATGCAAGATTTATTTTAGATTAAAAGCAAATGTTAATCCTGAGAAATTAAAATTTGAATAAAATGGTTGAATGTTTAAACTCAGATTTTGTGAAATGTCAAAATGACTAAAATGAGCATCAATAGAAGCTTCTAAAACTTGAATTAGGTATATACCTCCAGTTACGAAAAATAGCGTGTTCCTTGATTTTGCTGCGTTTTTCTGTAATAAAACTAAGTTATAATTATCATAAGTAATCCATTTTTCATCGAATGTTTTTTTATCAACTCGATTTGTATATTCATTTCTTATTTCCTTCTCGAGTTGTATTTTATTTATTAGTGCTTGAGAGGCAAAATAAAGAGTAGAATAGATAACTGGTACTTTCCAATAAACGTGGTAGTTTTTGTTTTTACAATAAATATGATTGTAAATCTGACCGCTACCTGGAAGCATAGCTGATAATATTGCGGCTCTTTTAGGAGAAGGATGAATTAGATTTGTTGTATCTTGAGCTACTAAATTAAATGAAAAAATAAATGAGATTAATATAAAAAATGATTTCATTTATTTAATATTTCAATAATTCTGTTAAGATCTACTTCAGAATCAAAATGAATGATGATTTGACCATTACCGTTGTTTGCTTTTTTAACATCTACTTTTGAAGAAATTTTATCACCCAAAAAATAGCAAAAGGTTTTTTGGGTTTCTGATAGTGGTTTTTTCTTAACAGGAGCGTTTGATTTAATTAAATTATCGGAAGAATTATCGTTCTTTATTAAATGCTCAACATCACGAACAGATAATTCATTTTCAATTATTTTGTTGTAAATTTCTATCTGTCTAGACTCTTCATTAACAGAAACTAATGCTCTTGCATGTCCCATTGAGATTTTTTTATCTCTCACACCTTTTTGAATCAAGGCAGGTAATTTCAATAGTCTTAAGTGGTTGGTTATGCTTGATCGGCTTTTTGCAATTTTCTGACTCATTTCTTCTTGGGTAAGATTGCATTCTTCGATCAATCTTGCGTATGACAATGCTACCTCAATTGCATTTAGATCTTCTCTTTGTATATTTTCAACCAATGCCATTTCTAGCATTGTTTGATCATTTGCGACACGAACATAAGCAGGAACTTCTTTTAAACCTGCTAATTGAGAAGCTCTAAATCTTCTTTCGCCTGAAATCAATTGAAATTTATCATTCCCTAATTTGCGTACGGTTAGGGGTTGAATAATTCCATGTTGTGCAATACTTTCACATAATTCATTCAAAGCATCTTCTTCAAAATGAGTTCGTGGATTGAAGGGATTAACTTCAATGCTTTCAATGGAAAGCATATTTATCGACCCAAGAGGATTGTTGTTTTTTGATGTGATATCTGTTTTTGAATCTTGTAAAAGCGCACTTAGCCCTTTACCTAAACCACCTTTTTTCGCACTCATTATAGATCGATTGTTTTTTCTTGATTTGATATTTTAGAAACATCATTTTTTTGAATGATTTCACGGGCTAAATTTAGGTAATTGATAGCTCCTTTGCTAGATGCATCATGCATAATAATTGTTTCTCCAAAACTTGGTGCTTCAGCTAGTTTGGTTGCTTGATGAACAACCGTATCAAAAACTAAATCTTGAAAATGTGTTTTTACTTCATCAACCACCTGATTTGAAAGTCTTGTTCTAGAATCATACATGGTTAATAAAATCCCTTCAATTTCAAGATTTTCATTTAATTTACCTTGTACAATTTTGATTGTATTTAATAGTTTTCCTAAACCTTCTAGTGCATAATACTGACATTGAACAGGAATAATTACTGAGTCTGCGGCAGTAAGTGCATTTACTGTAATTAAACCCAACGACGGAGAGCAATCAATGATAATAAAGTCATAGCGATCTTTGATTTTATCCAATGCTTGTTTTAACATAAATTCTCTGTTGGGTAAATTAATCATTTCTAATTCTGCACCAACTAAATCTATGTGTGAGGTAATGATATCAAGATTTGGGTTTGCTGTTTGAATAATTAATTCACTAGGATCTATTTCGTTTATAAAACAATCGTAAATATTTTTGGTGTTTTTTGGGTCTAGTCCAACTCCAGAAGTTGCATTTGCTTGCGGATCAGCGTCAATCAATAGTGTTTTGTATTCAAGAACCCCTAAACTTCCGCTCAAATTAACTGAAGTGGTGGTTTTTCCAACGCCTCCTTTTTGGTTTGCAACAGCAATAATCTTACCCATTTTTCAAATTTTGAATAACAAATATAAGGGATAAAAAGGCTTATTATTTAGTCTAGTAATAGAAATAGTTATTAACTAGTTTTAAACTTAAATGTGTTAATTCAAATACAAAAAAAAATCACCCGTAGGTGATTTTAAGTATTATTGATTAGATTATAAACTTTCAAAAGTAAAGTCCGAATCTCTATTTTCGTTTCTTGGGTAAGGATCATTTCTGAAATTACCTGTCTCATTTAATTCCTCAAGTTTGTTCATGATTTCGTCTAAGCCATCTCTGAACTTATGGAAATCCTCTTTGTAAAGGAATATTTTATGTTTTTGGAAAAATTCTCTTCCGTCTTCTGTTACTTTTTTGCTTTCAGTAAGAGTTAGATACAACTCATTGCCTTTGGTAGTTTTGATGTCGAAAAAATAAGTTCTTTTTCCAGCCTTTATAGCTTTGCTAAACACCTCATCATTACGATCGTTTCTTTTATCAAATTCCATTGCTCACGTTATTTTGCTTTAAAAGTAATATAAAAAATAAAACAAACAAATGATATTTTAAAAATAAACAAATGAATAACTAATAGTTAACGTTTTTTTATTTCAGGTAATGCGGGAGTATGTTTGTTTTGAGTTCCGGGTGCATTTAAATCACTTGGATCAATCCATGATTTTTTCACTTCTTCTTCTTTTATTTCTCCGGTTTTTTTATCAATATTATATTGTTTGAATGTGTTTTTCTCTAATTCATTTACAGCGATGACATCTTCCTTCAAAATCCATAAATCATTTTCAAATGTATACGCATCATAAGACATGTCAGGTATGTAATATTCATACAAACCTTTCATAGAGGGAGATTCAGGAGACAGATGATCAAATACAATTCGATCTAATTTAGGCTCGTATCTAACGGTTACAGTTGCTTTTTTAGAATACTCGAGTACAACACGTTTTAATTTTTCTGATTTAGTTTGAAAAATATTCGCTCCTAGTTTTGCATGATTTCCGTTTATTTGGAGTACATCAATAATTTTCATATTACTGATATTTCCATTACTTCTCCATCCTAGGAGTGTATAAATGTCTTTTTTACCCTTTTTAGTAGGTATTATTTTATAATAAAGTGCTCCATACCAATTTGATTCTTGGACAATTTCTTTTGGCATTTCATAAACTATATTTTTGTTTATGAGCTCAATGATTTTATTTTTCTTTTTGTTTCCTTTTCGTACGATGAATCCAAAAAATAAATTACTCTCATCTTCTAGTTGAACGTTCCAATTAAAAATTCTAAGATTTTTATCTGGGCTATCTATGACTCCCAGGGTTTTTAATTTTACAAAATTATATGTGTAAGAATCAGGGATTAATATGGTTTCAAGAAGATAATCTTTAAACTCTTGGTTTAATTTTTTCTTTTCAGCATCTTTAATTGCTGATCTCATCTTGTTAAGCTGTAAAAACAAAACCTTTTCTCTATAAGGAATAATAGTATCCTTCTGAGAGAAAAGGTTTGTTAGAAGGAGAGATACAATAACAACTATATAGTATTTCATATCTCAGAAACGTATTTTAATATAAAATATTATAAATGCATGAAGTCTTTTTTAGCTAACAGTTGTTCTTCCGTTTCTCTGTGATCTGGATCATCAACACAACAGTCTACTGGACAAACAGCAGCGCACTGAGGTTCATCATGGAAACCAACACACTCAGTACATTTGTCGGTAGCAATGTAATAAACATCCATGTTGATAGGTTCAAATGCATGTTGAGCATCTACTTCGCTACCGTTTAATGTAGTAATCAACCCCTTTAAAGAAGTTCCATCTGAATATTTCCACTCAGCACCTCCTTCATATATTGCATTATTTGGACATTCTGGTTCACAAGCACCACAATTGATACACTCGTCTGTTATAATGATTGCCATAATTAATTTTTTTACAAATATAAATACTCAAATTGAAAAACAATTTTTAACTAACAAAGTTCTTTAATTTCTGAAATAAATTTTTCTGCAAATAAATTCGCTTTTTCTTCAGTTGTGCTTTCTGAATAAATACGAATGATAGGTTCTGTATTACTTTTACGTAAGTGAACCCATTCATTTTCAATATATATTTTTACACCATCTGTTTTGTCAACTTCAAAGTTTTTGTAGTTTTCTGAAACTTTTTCAAGAATTAGGTCTACGTTGATTTGAGGAGTTAATTCAATTTTATTTTTTGAAATAACATATTTAGGGAATGAATCTCTTAATTCCGAAGTTTTCAATCCTTTTTTTGCTAATGAGGTTAAAAATAATGCAATACCAACAAGAGCATCTCTACCATAGTGTAATTCTGGATAAATAATCCCGCCATTTCCTTCTCCGCCAATGATTGCATTTTCTGCTTTCATTTTTGATACTACATTCACTTCCCCAACTGCTGCTGCGAAATATTTTAATCCTTTTGCTTCAGTGATATCTCTGAGTGCTTTTGTAGAGGATAAATTAGATACAGTTGAACCAGGTGTATTTTGTAATACATAATCCGAAACTGCAACAAGTGTGTATTCCTCACCAAACATACTTCCGTCTTCGCATACCATAGCTAAACGGTCAACATCAGGATCCACAGTAATTCCTAAATGAGCATTTGTTTCTTTTATTTTGTTTGAAAGATCTGTTAAATGTTCAGGAAGTGGCTCTGGATTGTGTGGGAAATGCCCTGTTGGTTCACAATACATTTCAATAACGTTTTCAACACCTAACGCTTTTAATAAAGCGGGTACAAAAATTCCACCAGTAGAGTTTACTGCATCAACAACAATTTTAAAATTAGCAGCTTTTATTGCATCTTTATCAACCAAAGGTAAATTTAATACCGCATCAATATGTTTTTGTAAATAAGTATCATCGTGTGTAACCGTACCTAGATCATCTACTTCAGCAAATACATAAGAATCACTTGACGCTATTTTAAGTATTAATTCACCTTCTTCTCCCGAAATGAATTCACCTTTATTATTTAAAAGTTTTAAAGCATTCCATTGTTTAGGATTGTGACTAGCAGTAAGAATTATTCCTCCTTGCGCATTTTCCATCGGTACTGCAACCTCAACGGTTGGAGTAGTTGATAAACCTAAATTGACCACATCAATACCTAATCCTACTAAAGTGTTTTCTACCAAGTTTGAGATCATCAATCCAGAAAGTCTTGC
>CANGZT010000038.1 GCA_947458955.1 Flavobacteriia bacterium
CAACTACTTTGTCGATTACTGTGAATCCATTAATAACACCAACGTTTGCTTCTGTGAGTCCAATTTGCTCTGGAGAAACTTTAGGTGAATTACCAACAACATCAATTAATAGTATCACAGGAACTTGGTCACCAGCGTTGGATAATACAAAAACAACAACCTATACTTTTTCACCAAATCAAGGTGTTTGTATTAATCAAGCTAAGTTAACAATAACAGTAAATACATTACCAGATGCTGGTTCTATTTTAAATGTTTCAGATATTTGTTTGGGTAAATCAATAAGTACTACTGCAACTGTACAAGGTGGTATTTGGAGTTTATCAGATAATGCTTTGGCAACCATAGATCAAAATGGAAAACTTACTCCAATTGCTTCCGGAACTATCAGTATTATCTATACAGTTAATGAAAATAATTGTAAGAATCAGACAATAAAAAGTCTCAATATAAATGATTGTGCTAGTTTGACCAATGAGGCTACAGAACCGGTATTAGTTTATCCAAACCCTGTAGTGAATGAATTGGTTGTTAAACAAGGAAATAGCATTCCTTTTGAAAACTTTGTTGTATTAGATGTTATTGGAAAGGTAATTTTAGAGGGTAGTTTAACTTTAAAAGAAAGTACAATTAATGTCCAAAAATTAGTTCCAGGTCAGTATATTTTAAGATTACAAACCTCGGAAGGTCAAAATAAACTGATCAATTTCAACAAAGATTAATATCATTCATATAGTTTTAGTAGGAAATAATATTTACATACTTTAATTTTGTATAAAAAATAAGAAAATGGCAGTTTTATCTATACCCGAAAAAAATGTAAAAATTACAGATCCTCAAGAAATTAAAACTTTTTTTAATAAAAGAGGTATCTTTTTTGATCAATGGCAATGTGATGTTGTTTTTGAAGATACTGCAACCCCTGAAGATATTTTAGCTGCTTATGCAAAAGATTTAAAACCTTTTATGGAAAAAGGTGGTTATAAAACAGCAGATGTAATTACTATTAATTCATTAACTGAAAATTACGATGCTATTCGATCAAAGTTTTTAGCGGAACATACGCATTCTGAAGATGAAATTCGCTTTTTTGTAGATGGTAAAGGTCTATTTTGGTTTAATTTAGAAACAGAACCTGTTTTTAATTTGCTATGCGAACGTGGAGATTTAATCTCTGTACCAGAAGGTACAAAACATTGGTTTGATGCAGGTCCAACGAATCCTTTTGTGAAAGCAATCCGAATTTTTATTGATATGACAGGTTGGATACCACATTATACTGAAAATAATATTCAGACTAAATTTGCAGAAATTACAGTTGGTTAATATAACACGAGTATTCACTTTTAAATAATAGTATAATCCCTCTTCATGAGGGATTTCTTTTTTACTTTTGCCTCAAATTTAGTTACATGTTAAAACCACAATATATTCTTACGGACATAGAAGGAACAACTACCTCTGTCTCTTTTGTATATGATGTTCTTTTTCCTTATTTCAGAAAAAATATAGATAAGGTGAAAGATTTAGTTCATTTACCAGAAATAGTAGAAGTTTTCAAGCAAACAAGGGATTTAGCAAAAATCGAAGGGGTTGATTTAATATCGAATGAGGATATAATTAATCAATTAACTAAATGGAGTTTGGAAGATAAAAAAATCACACCTTTGAAAACTTTACAGGGAATTCTTTGGAAAGAGGCGTATGAATGTGGTTTAATCAAAGGGCATGTATACCCAGATGTAGCAAATACTCTAATTAATTGGAAAAAGAAAAATATTGAATTAGGTGTATTTTCATCTGGTTCAGTCGCAGCGCAAAAACTTATTTTTGGTTTTTCAGAGGCAGGCGATTTAACACCCTATTTTTCAAACTATTTTGATACAAATACAGGCGGTAAAAGAGATACTGAAACCTATTCTAAAATAGCTTCATTGATTAGTAAAAAACCGAATGATATTCTTTTTTTATCTGATATTGTGGAAGAATTAGAAGCGGCTGATAAAGCAGGTTTTCAAACGATACAATTAGTAAGACCCGGCACAACTGCAAATTGGTCTCGTACAGCTAAATCATTTTCCGAAATTAATTTAGATACGATGTATAGCATCTCAAATTAATTAATCATCAAACATTAATCATTCATTATTAATACTCCCCATGTCAAAATTTAGAACAATCTGGACAACAGAAGATAAATATGTTGAGGTTATCGATCAACGAAAATTGCCACATGAATTTGTGACAATAAAATTAGAAACCTATAAAGATGCTGAAGTTGCAATCAAGGATATGACTGTTCGTGGCGCTCCACTTATCGGAGCAACAGCAGCCTATGGTATTTATCTTGCAGTGAGAGAGATGCTAGAAAATCAATTAGATGGTAGTTTTTTAGATCAAGCATTTTCTGATTTAAGAGCTTCAAGACCAACAGCGGTAAATTTATTTTGGGCATTGGATAAAATGCGTGAAGCATTAGATAATGCGGATGATTTTTTAGCTACTGCTTGGAAAGCTGCGGGTGATATTGTTGAAGAAGATGTAGAAACCTGTCGTATGATTGGAGTTCATGGATTACCATTAATTGAAGAAATTGCTTCGAGAAAACAGGGCGATATCGTGAACATTCTTACGCATTGTAATGCTGGTATGTTAGGTTGTGTAGAGTGGGGTACAATAACGTCTCCAATTTATCAAGCGATTCAGAAAGGTATTAAAGTTCATGTTTGGGTGGACGAAACTAGACCAAGAAATCAAGGTTCAAACTTGACTGCATATGAATTGACACGCCACAATGTTCCGCATACACTTATTGTTGATAATGCTGGTGGACATCTAATGCAACACGGCATGGTAGATATGGTAATTGTTGGTACAGATCGTACTACGCGTCAAGGGGATGTTGCAAATAAGATAGGAACTTATTTAAAAGCATTAGCTGCTTACGATAATAAAATTCCATTCTACGTTGCTTTACCATCTACAACCTTGGATATGACAATCAATAACGGACTTACTGAAATTCCAATTGAAGAACGTAATCAAGATGAGGTACGTTATATGATAGGAAAAGGGAAAAATGGCAATATTGAACCAGTCTTAATTTGTCCAGAAACTACACCAGCAAGTAATTATGGTTTTGATGTAACACCTGCAAGATTAGTATCGAAAATAATCACTGAAAGAGGTGTTTGTGACGCTTCTGAAGAGGGTTTGTTAAGCTTGTTTCCAGAGTATAAATAAGAAAAATTAGATTCTAATTAAGGAGCATTTTTTGCTCCTTTTTTGTTTTAATTTCTCTCCTTTTTTCTTAACTTAAATAGTATTCAAATTATTAATATGTTTATATTGAATACTTTATGAAAGAAGATTGGTTGCATTTTATTTGGAAGATGAAACGTCTCCCATTAAATTTAAAAACAAAAAAGGGAGAGTTAATTGAGATAATCCATCCTGGTTCTCAAAACAAAGACAGCGGTCCTGATTTTTTTGAAGCTTCAATACGCATTAATAATCTCCTTTGGTCTGGAAATGTCGAAATTCATATTCGTTCGTCAGATTGGTTAAAACACAAACATCAATTCGATGATGCATACAATAATGTGATTTTACACGTTGTATACATACACGATATGGAGGTTAGTGTCAATAATGAAATAATTCCTGTGTTAGAGTTAAGCAAATTCATTCCAAAAGAAGAACTTGCTAAAATAGGGATCCTCTTTGAAAATCAAAATACAATAGCTTGTGCTTCTCAATGGAGTATAGTACCATCAATAATCAAACAAAAAGAAATTGAATCTGCTTTTTTTCGAAGATTAGAAAGAAAAGGCATTCAATTTGAATCTCGATTTTTAGAATTGAATCAAGACGCTCTTCGCTTAAAATTGGAATTAATTGGTAAAATCATTGCAACAAAAGTGAATGAGTTACCTATGATTGAGTTGATCAATAGAATTCCTATTTCTATCCTTTTTAGATTATCTCAAGAAGAACGAATAACTTTATTATTAGGTGTTTCAGGGTTAATTCCAAAAGACTATGAAGATGAATATGTAAACAAATTGTTCATGGAGGCTGAATACTTAATAACAAAATACAACTTAACCTGTATGAATAAAGCCTCTTGGAAATTTTTTGGTTGTCGCCCTCCGGCATATCCAACATTAAGAATCGTTTTGTTTGCAATTTTAATCAATGATGAAATTTTGCTTAATGATTACGAAAGTGAGTCGATTGTATTGAATTGGATTGAACAAAAAGAAATTGATTACCCTATGTTTTGGAAAAATCACACCCATTTTAATTCACTTAATTTTAATAAAGAAAATACTTTCTCAAAGGAATTAAAGGTGCTTATTATTACAAACTATTTTATTCCTTTTTTCTATTGGAAGTTTTCAAAAACGAATGAGATTGAACTTCTTGAGAAACTTATTTCCTTGGCATATTTCCTACCTCCAGAAAAGAATGCTAAAGTGCAAAAATTCAAAAAATTAGGTCTAAAGCCTAAATCAATAGCTGAAACTCAAGGTTTATTGGAATTATTAAACGATTTTTGTGTGAATAAACAATGTTTACGGTGTCAAATTGGAGTTAAATTATTAAATTAATGAGAACAATTCAAAAAATAGCTTTTTTCTTCGAATTGAAGTCCTATGGAGTATGTTCATGGATTGCTCGAAAAATAGGGATTAGTTCTTCTAAAGTAAGAATTGGGTTTATTTATGCTTCATTTATTGCATTAGGGTCGCCTTTGTTAATTTATTTTGCAATGGCTTGGATATTAGAACATAAACATTTTTTTGGATTTACACGTATAAAAAGACCAACTGTTTGGGAATTATAGTATGTACGAAACATTAAGGGTATTTAAAAGGGTATATATTTTCTTAGGGATAATACTAGCTATTGTCACATTGGGGACATTTGGGTTTATGCTGATAGAAGGGTGGTCCTGGTTTGATGCGCTTTATATGACGATTATTACTACGGCGACTGTAGGGTTTAAAGAGACACATGAATTGTCTATGTCGGGTAAGTTATTTACTATATTTCTAATTATTACAAGCTTTGGTACTTTTGCTTTGGCCATTTCTTCAATTACTAAATACATCATGGGAGGTGATTACAAAGCAAATTTGAAACAATACAGATCGAATAAAAAATTAACAGTTATGGAAAAACATGTAGTAATCTGTGGATTCGGAAGGGTAGGAAAACAAGTTGCAGAAGATTTGATCAGTAAAAAAACACCTGTATTAATTATCGATATCAATGAAGTTGAGATTGAAAAATACAATCATCTTCCTGGCTATGTTTTTCTTTCAGGAGACACCACAAGTGATGAGGTGTTGGCTAAGGCAAAAATTGATAGAGCTTTGGCAGTAATTACCTGTTTACCCAAAGATGCTGATAACTTGTATGTTGTTCTTTCTGCAAGGGAGTTGAATGAAAATGTGAAAATAATATCTCGTGCGACTCATTCAACTGCTAGTGCAAAACTAAAGTTAGCCGGTGCAGACAATGTAATAATGCCAGATACCATTGGTGGAACGCATATGGCTTCTCTAGTTGCTAATCCTGATGTTGTTGAATTTATGGATTCAATTCGTTCTCAAGGAAATGACGGGGTAAATATTGAATCTATAGCATTTAACGAATTACCAGTAGAATACCAATTCAAAAAATTAAAAGACCTTAAGGTACTTAAAATTCGTAGTGTAACAAACGTGACGATTATAGGTTACAAAACTCCAAAAGGTGAATACATTATCAACCCAACCGGAGAAGAGGAAATCGTCCCTCATTCAAAATTATTTGTATTAGGTACCCCTGATCAAATTCGTCATTTAAATGAATTACTTGAATTGAAGTAACTTTGATAAAAAACCTCTATTTTTGAGGGTCAAAATTTTATAAATGAAAATTTTAATCACAGGTTCTAATGGCTTGTTAGGTCAAAAAATTGTCAAACTCTGTCTTAAAAGGGGGGTAAGCTTTTTAGCAACTTCTGCCGGAGAAAATAGAAATCAAGATTGTCCAAGTCAATTTTACCAATCAATGAATATTACCGATGTAGATAATATTCAGACTATTTTTCAAAGTTTTAGACCAACCCATATAATTCATACTGCTGCACTTACTAATGTAGATTATTGTGAATTAAACCCTGAGGAATGTCAAGAAGTAAATGTGCTGGCAACTCAAAAATTATGGGTAGAAGCCCAAAAAATCAATGCTCATTTTCAATTGGTTTCAACAGATTTTATTTTTGATGGGCTAACTGGGAATTATAAAGAAACGGATCAGCCTTCTGCTGTTAGTATCTATGGACAATCTAAAGTAGATGCTGAATCAATTTTAATCCAAAGTGATAATACGAATTGGTCAATTGCTAGAACGATAATCGTTTATGGTACAGCAAATAATTTATCTAGAACAAACATAGTACTTTGGTCTATAGACGCACTAACGAAAGGGGCACCAATGAAAATCATAAACGATCAATTTAGGATGCCTACTTGGGCAGAAGATTTAGCGTGGGGATGTATAGAAATTTGTAATAGAGATAAAAAAGGAATTTTTCATTTATGTGGTCCTGAACTAATGGCAGTAAATGAAATTGTATTCAGAATTGCTAAACATATAAATAAATCTACTGATAATGTAGAGATTATATCATCTACAACTTTGAATCAGCCTGCAAAGAGACCACCTAGAACAGGTTTTGATTTAACAAAGTCAAAGCTTGAATTGGGCTACAATCCGAAGTCACTAGAAGAAACAATTGAAATTTTATTAAAAGAAATATAAACGATGTCAAAAATTTGGAGAAAAAAGCCAATTAGTCTGTTTGAGGCTGAAATGAAAAAAAGTGAACTTAACAGAGTATTAGGTAGATGGGGTTTAACTTCATTAGGGATAGGAGCCATTATTGGGGGTGGAATTTTTACATTAACTGGTATCGCTGCGCATGAATATGCCGGTCCTGCTTTAGCAATTTCATTTGTTATTGCCGGATTAGGGTGTCTGTTTGCTGCTTTATGTTATGCAGAATTTTCATCTGTATTACCCGTAGAGGGATCAGCTTATGCTTATTCTTATGGTACTATGGGAGAGATTTTTGCTTGGATTATTGGTTGGAACTTGATTCTTGAGTATATGATGGGAGCCACAACAGTAGCTGTAGCTTGGAGTGGTTATTTTGAGAAATTGCTTCATCAATTTAACATTCATCCACCACTTTGGCTTATGAATGATCCGATTACAGCAGCAACCAAATACCAAGAGATAGGGCAAGTAGCACCTTCAATTTGTTTCAATTTACCTGCACTTTTGATTACATGGGTTGTTACGTCAATTTTAGTAAGAGGTATTAAAGAGGCAGCTAAAACTAATAACATTATTGTGATTTTGAAAATTGCGGTCGTTTTATTCGTAATTTTTGTTGGTTTCTTTTTCATAGATACAGGAAATTATCATCCATTTGTACCTGAAAGGGTGATCGATAGTTCTGGATCTGGTCACTATGGTTGGAGTGGAGTGATCACTGCTGCATCGATAGTGTTTTTTGCATATATAGGTTTCGATGCTGTTTCGACGCAAGCAGGGGAGGCGATCAATCCTAAAAAAGATGTACCATTTGCTATTATTGTTTCTTTATTGATTTGTACTATTTTATATATTTTAGTTTCCCTAGTTCTTACTGGTATGGTGAGATACGATGCGTTGGATATGAAAGCCCCAGTGGCTTCCGCTTTTGAGGGGGTAAATCTTGGTTGGGCAACAGTTCTGATAACCATTGCTGCTGTTGCAGGACTAATTTCTGTTATGCTAGTTATGATGCTTGGTCAAACACGTATTTTCCTAGGTATGTCTAAAGATGGACTTCTTCCAAAAATGTTTGGTGAAATACACGCTAAATTTAAGACACCATTTAAAAGTACAATTCTTGTCGGGTTTATTATTTCTATCGTTTCATCTTTGACACCAATTGATAAGGTGTCTGAAATGTGTTCCATGGGTACTCTGCTTGCATTTGCGATGATCGCTTTAGCTGTATTGGTTTTGAGATACAAACAACCTGATTTAGAAAGACCATTTAAAGTTCCTTTTTTACCTGTAATTTCAGTTTTAGGTGTTTTATTCAATGCAACGCTAATGTTATTTGTTAGAAAAGAAACTTGGATTGCATTTTTGATTTGGTCTTCAATAGGTTTAATCGTTTACTTCCTATATTCAAGTAAAAATAGTAAGCTGAATGAATATGAGAAAAATCACGGTTCTTTAAATTAAGATTGTGCAAAATTCTCAGCTTACAAACACTAAATCTCTTGGTCTATTAGACGCTACAACTGTCGTAGCTGGCTCAATGATTGGATCTGGTATTTTTATAGTGACCGCACCAATGGCTCGTGATATAGGTTCGGCAGCATGGATTATGGTATTGTGGTTCTTAACAGGATTAATTACTGTTTTTGCAGCATTAAGTTATGGTGAACTTGCAGGTATGATGCCAAATGCAGGAGGTCAATACGTTTATCTGCAAAGAGCTTATGGAAAAACTGTTTCGTTTATGTACGGTTGGACAGTTTTTTCAGTGATTCAAACAGGAGTTATAGCTGCAGTTGCAGTTGCATTTTCAAAGTATGCAGCAGTTTTTTTTCCTGCTTTAAATAAATCTGCTTTTAATTTATTTAATTTTTTCAATGTTACGTACGCTCAATTACTTTCTATTTCCTCATTAGTACTATTAACTTTTTTGAATGCTGGAGGGGTTAAAAATGGAAAATACATTCAGCTTGTTTTTACATTCGCTAAACTAATTGCGTTGTTTGCTTTGATTTTCATTGGATTGTGGGTAGGATTAAAATCAGATGTAATAACTCAAAATTTTTCTAATGCTTGGACAGCAAAAAAAACTATTATTGATTCTGCTGGTAACATAAAAACCATTCAACTTTCTGGTTTTGCTTTAATGGGAGCGTTAGGTGCAACTATAATTAACTCTCTTTTTTCTTCTGATGCATGGAATAATGTAACCTTCATAGCGAGCGAAATTAGAGAGCCTAAAAAAAATATTCCAAGGAGTTTATTTTTAGGAACATTGATTGTAACAATTATTTATTTGTTAGCAAATTTAGCTTACTTCGCTTTAATACCTTTAAAGGGAAGCACTGAAGCGAAAGATGCTTTTTCTCAAGGTATCATGTTTATGTCCAACGATAGGGTAGGTGCTGGTGCAGCTGAAATGATTTTTGGTTCTATTGGTTCAATTATGATGGCAGGTTTAATTTTAGTTTCAACGTTTGGTTGTAATAATGGACTTATATTAGCTGGATCTCGTTTGTTTCATACCATGGCCAAAGATGGTTTATTTTTTAAAAAAGCACAAAAGATAAATAAATTTGATGTACCTGGTTATGCACTATGGATTCAATGTATATGGGCTTCATTATTATGCTTATCAGGAAAGTATAGTGATTTATTAGTATACAGTACATTTGCTGCTTTACTCTTTTATATACTCACCATTTTTGGTATTTTTATTTTACGAAAAAAAGAACCAAATACTGAAAGACCCTATAAAGCTTGGGGTTATCCAATTGTACCAGCACTCTATATTTTGATTACACTTGCTATTTGTATTGATTTATTGGTTTATGATACCAAAAATGCTGGAATAGGTTTACTTATCGTTTTACTTGGCTTACCCATTTATTTTCTAATTAATAAAAATCAAATAAAGGAAAATGAATAACGAGGGTTGGTATCTATCAAGGAGAACCCGAAAAGCACTTATAATTTTTGTTTTTCTTTTGTGCGTTATTTCCTTTATACCTCGAATATTAATAGCTTTATTCCCGGATGAGCCAATGAAAATTTCCATTCAGGAAAAGCAAATTTTCAAGAAGTTAAAATTTATTGAACGAAGAGATTATACGAAGAATAAAAAGGAATACAAATCTCCCCCATCTAAGTTTGATCCCAATACCTATACAATTCAAAATTGGATGTATCTTGGTTTAACTGAAAAACAAGCAAAATCGGTATTAAAATTTGGTAAATATGGGTTCTATTCTAATGATCAACTTGCAAAAGTATTTGTTATACCAAAAGAAGTATTTCGATTAATTAAAGATTCTACTTTCTATCCTGATAAAAAACGTTTTTTCGATCAAACGAATCAAATTCCAAAAAATGAAAAAGCAACACCTAAGGTTATTTTAGTAGACATCAATAAAGCATCAGAGGAAGAATTACTTTCAATTGCAGGTATTGGTCCTTTTTTTGCAAACAATATAATCAAACAAAGAGAAAAACTAGGTGGATTTATATCAAAGGAACAATTATTAGAAGTTTGGAAATTTACTCCCGAAAAATTAACCGAAATAGAAAATCACATTCAAATTATTCCTGATAATGTAAAAAAGATAAATATTAATACAGCTAGCGTGGAAGAACTAAAAAATCATCCTTACATTCGATGGAATATTGCTAATTCAATTGTAAAAATGAGACTCCAAAGAAATAGGTTTAATTCGTTGAATGATTTATTAGAATCAAAACTAATTACTCCTGATATTTTTGAAAAAATAAAACCATACTTAACATTATGATAGAAGAAAAATTGAAAAAAGTAATTCGAGATGTGCCAGATTTTCCAAAACCAGGAATCATGTTTAAAGACATAAGCACAATTATGTTAGACCCTAAAATTTCAAAAGAGGTATTAGATCATTTGGTAAATATCTATAAAGATCAGGGGTTAACTAAAATTGCAGGTATTGAAAGCCGTGGTTTTTTATTTGGGTATCCTTTAGCTATAAGGTTAGGCCTCCCTTTTGTTTTGATAAGAAAAAAGGGTAAACTTCCCTATAAAAAAATTGAACACAGCTATAACCTAGAATACGGAAGTGCTACTATTGAAGTGCATACGGATGCAATTAATCAGGGGGATAAAGTACTAATCCACGATGATTTACTGGCTACAGGTGGTTCTGCAAGTGCAGCAGCTTTTTTAGTTCAAAAGTGTGGTGGAACGGTCGCAGGTTTTAATTTTTTGGTTGGATTAAATTTTTTAAACGGAGATTCCAATTTGCAACAATTTAGTCATAATATTGTTAAATTAGTAGAATATTAATGTGTAAATTTCTTTCTGTATGATGAATTTTGACAAAAACGAAAATCAAAAAATGATCGCTCAAATGGTGCGTGATTTTGCCGAAAAGGAAATTAAACCATTTTTTATGGATTGGGATGAATCTCAAGAATTCCCAGTAGAAGTATTTAAAAAATTAGGTGAACTTGGTTTAATGGGCGTATTTGTTCCTGAAAGTTATGGTGGTTCTGGTTTTGGTTATTTTGAATATATTACAGCAATTGAAGAAGTGGCAAAGGTATGCGGTTCAATCGGACTTTCTGTTGCAGCTCATAATTCATTGTGTACTGGACATATTTATTACCATGGATCTGAAGAACAAAAAAGAAAATATTTACCGAAATTGGCAACAGCTGAGTGGATTGGTGCTTGGGGCTTAACAGAGACAGGTACGGGTTCAGACTCAGGCAGAATGAATACAACTGCTGTTTTAGATGGTGATCATTGGGTGTTGAATGGATCTAAAAATTTCATCACACATGGTAAATCTGGAAATGTTGCTGTAGTGATGGCACGTACAGGAGAAAAGGGGACACCAAATAATGCTTCTGCCTTTATCGTTGAAATGGGAACTCCAGGTTTTTCTGCTGGTAAAAAAGAAAACAAACTTGGAATGCGTGCATCTGAAACTTGTGAATTAATTTTTGATAATTGTCGTATTCCAAAAGATAATATCATTGGTGAAGTTGGACATGGTTTTAAGCAAGCTATGCAAGTTCTTGATGGAGGTAGAATTTCAATTGGTGCACTTTCATTGGGAATTGCTAAAGGAGCCTACGAAGCAGCTGTTCAATATGCTAAAGAAAGAGAGCAATTCGGTCAATCTATTTCTAAATTTCAAGCTATTGGGTTTAAATTAGCAGACATGGCAACTGAAATTGAAGCAGCAGAATTATTACTGTATCAAGCAGCATACCTTAAAAATAATAAAAAACCAATGACGAAAGAGTCTGCAATGGCTAAATATTATGCGTCTGAAGTAGCATGTAAAGTAGCGAATGAAGCAGTGCAGATTTTTGGTGGGTATGGTTATACGAAAGACTTTCCTGTTGAAAAATTTTACAGAGACGCTAAACTTTGCACGATTGGTGAAGGTACTTCTGAAATTCAGAAATTAGTAATTTCTAGAGAAATTTTAAAATAATATTTGGAAATATCTATTAATAGTTTAATTTTGTAACCCAAATTAGAATTTAATAAACAAAAATATGTTAATTATCCCAGTTAAAGAAGGCGAAAACATCGAGAGAGCGCTTAAAAAGTACAAGAAGAAATTTGACAAAACTAAAGTTATGTTAGAATTGAGATCTCGTAAAGAGTTTACTAAGCCATCTGTTATCTACAGACAAGCTATTATCAAGGCTACTTACAAAGCTAAGATGCAATCTCAACAAGATTAATATAACTTTTTGATATATTTTTCGTAAAGGAGTCTATTATGGCTCCTTTTTTTGTTTTGAATCAATTTTTAGATTACTTGTCAACTGAGAAAAGATTCTCAGAACATACAGTAACTGCCTATCAAAATGATTTGAAACAATTTTTTGAATTTTCAGAAATTGATGATTTACTCAAATTAGCTGAGATTAATCATCAGTTGATTAGATTATGGTTGGTTGGCATGATTGATGCTGGTTTGTCTAATAAAACAGTTAATAGAAAACTTTCTTCACTTCGGTCTTTTGTGAAATGGTGTCAAAAAAATGCATATTTAAATCAAAATCCTTTCAAAAAAGTAGTCGCGCCTAAAATCTCTAAAAGGCTTCCTGTTTTTGTAAAGGAGTCAGAGTTAGAATATGCAAAGGTTGATGATTATTTTTCAGATGATTTTAAAGGGTTAAGAAATCTATTAATCATTGAGTTATTTTATCAAACAGGCATTCGATTATCCGAACTTATCAATATTAAAATTTCGGATATACAGAATCATTCTATAAAAGTTCTAGGAAAGAGAAATAAAGAAAGGGTAATTCCAATATCTAATAAACTAAGTCAAAAAATTCAAGAATATATAAATTTAAGAGAAAATCTAAATTCTGGTGAACAGAATTTATTCATAAGAGAGAATGGAAAAAAAATATATGAGAAACTTGTTTATAGGATAATTAATATTTACCTTAGTTCTCATACGAATTTAGAAAAGAGAAGTCCACATGTACTGAGACATACTTTTGCTACCCACATGATGAATAATGGTGTCGGTTTAGAAGTGTTAAAAAATCTCTTAGGACATGCTGATTTAACAGCAACTCAAGTGTACACTCATAATTCTTTTTCGCAATTAACAAATATTTATTCACAAGCCCACCCAAGAGGGCAGAAAAAATGAAGAGTCATGGATATCAAAGTGCAAGCAGTTCATTTTACAGCTGACCAAAAATTAATTGATTACGTTGAATCAAAAGTTTCAAAACTAAATTTATTTAACGATCACATAGTTTCAACAGAGGTGTTTTTACGTTTAGATAATACTACCGAAGTTGAAAATAAAATTGGTGAAGTTAAAATTCACCTTCCTGGTAAGGAATTGTTCGCTAAGAAGCAAGCTAAATCTTTTGAAGAAGCTATTGACCTTGCTTCTGAAGCGTTAAGAAAGCAAGTCTTGAAAGATAAAGAAAAGGTTTCTTAATCTTTGAAAAACAATATATTATAAACGAGGCTATTTTAGTCTCGTTTTTTTTTTGAAAAAAAATAAAAAAATGTTTTGCGGATTTATAAATCGTACTTATATTTGCACACCGAAAAACGGTAAAGAAAACGTTCTTTAAAATTTTAAATAATATTCAATGCGCCGGTGTAGCTCAGTTGGCTAGAGCAGCTGATTTGTAATCAGCAGGTCGGGGGTTCGAGTCCCTCCACCGGCTCAATTTTATCTAATTGGGGGTATCGCATAGTGGCTATTGCAGCAGACTGTAAATCTGTCACCTCACGGTATCGTTGGTTCGAGTCCATCTACCCCCACAATCATTGAATTTAATATAA
>CANGZT010000039.1 GCA_947458955.1 Flavobacteriia bacterium
AATGAAAATCAAGTCTATTATTTACATTACTTGACATTCCAATATAAAATCTATTTAGCGAAATAGAGTGTAGAATATAAACAGAATAATTATTCATATAAAATCAAAAAAGCCTCACATTTCTGTAAGGCATTTAGAGCTCTCCTTGCTCGAACCAGGCCCGAAAGCTTTCGGGGCTCTGATTAACAGAAATTAAGTTGTATTTAAACATAAAAAAAGCCTCACATTACTGTAAGGCTTTGATTTTTAAGCGCTCTCTCCTGGGCTCGAACCAGGGACCCTCTGATTAACAGTCAGATGCTCTAACCGACTGAGCTAAGAAAGCGTTTATCTGAGTGCAAATATAAATAAAAATTTTAATTTGAAACACTCAACATAAAAAATTTTTTAAAAATCGTCTTCGTCGATTGTAAAGTCATCTAAAGTAGCGTCAACATATTCATTGTTATCATTTTCGTTTTCAGCAGTGTCAATGATATCCTCGTTATAACCATCAAATTTTGCTGGTCTTAATATGTTTGTTTGAGCAACATTAAGTCTAATTTCAGTACGAACAAATCCATCTTCCATCACAAAAGCTTTGGCAAAAGGAACACCAAGTAATTCTACTAATGCACCTTTTTTAAGGAAATCAAGAATACGAAGGTTCGCTCCTTCTTTTTTCCAAATCGTACAGTTTACCCAAGTTGTTTTAGTCTTAGATTCGCCAGAACGTTTATCTCTCCAATTTTTATTATGTGCTACTGGGAAATTGATCGCAATTACTCCTCTTTCCATTGTTTTTACCGTTGCGTCTTTCCCTATATTTCCGATAAGCCTTGTTTCAAATACTGTTGCCATAATATTAATTAATATTGATTAAAATTTATTAATCTATTAAAAGTATACAAATTTAATGTAATTTTCATTCGTGCTATTACTTATTCTTGAAAAAGGATGATTTCCTCTAAGTTTTTTCTGCTCCGTGCTGTTGTTTCGCGTGTTAAAAAAGGTTCTTCCAGTTTTTGAGGTTCATCTAGGTAACCGAAAGCATTCACAACGAATGGTTTTAAATTATCAGGTAAATTATAATATTCTTTGATGATTTCTGGTTTAAACCCTGCCATAGGGTGCGCATAAATATCCATAGTTGATGCTTGTAAGATCATTCCAGCATTGGCTGCTCCCATATCATGTTCAGCCCAAGCATTAAAAGGATTACCTTCTTTATCAAAGTCGGTTTTCACAATGCTAACTACAAAGGCACCTGCGTTTTTTGCCCATATTGCATTACCATGTGCCAAAGAGGATAATATTAAATCAAACGCTGGTGTGTTTTTTTTGGCGTAAATGAATCTCCATGGTTGTTCATTCATTGCACTGAACATCCAATGTCCTGCTTCAATAATTGTTTTGATTACTTCGTCTGTCATCGGTTTTTCTGAAAAACTGCGAGCACTCCATCTGTTTTTAATGATAGGATGAACATCGAAAGCGGTCTTAGCTATTTTTACTTCCATAAAATTATTTAATTTGATAGTGGGACCTCCATAAGAAGTACCTCTGTATTATTTTCTAATGCTATTAAATTGATTGCCTCAGTTTTTTTAATTCCTAAACCATCTCTTCTTTCAAGTTCTTGTCCATTTATTGATAAACGACCTTCTAAGAGAAAGATATAAATCCCATTTTCTTTATTTCTCAATGTATAAGTCTCAGTTTGTTTATTTTCAAACTTACCAATGTGAAACCAAGCATTTTGGTGAATCCACACACCCTCATCTGCTGGGTTAGGAGATAGAATTTGTTGCAACTTGTTTTTTTTATCCTCTAAGTTTAGGGTGATTTGATCGTAACGAGGCGTAACATTTTTTTTATTCGGAATAACCCAGATTTGTAAAAATTTAACAGGCTCTTTTTGGTTCGGGTTGTATTCGCTATGGTTAATTCCAGTACCAGCACTCATTACTTGGATATCTCCTTTTTTGATCGTTGAGATGTTTCCCATACTATCTTTATGTTCCAGTTCTCCAGAAAGTGGAATTGAGACAATTTCCATATTTTCATGCGGATGCATTCCAAAACCCATTCCTGGTGCAACGTAATCATCGTTTAGAACACGTAAAACTCCAAAATGAATGCGTTCAGGGTTATAGTAGTTAGCGAAGCTAAATGTGTGTGCACTTTTTAGCCACCCGTGATCTGCAAATCCCCTAGATACTGCTTTGTGTAAAGTAAATTCCATTTGCAAATATAGTATTAGTGTGATTTTTCAATTTCATAAACATATTAGATCTTATTTTTGTTTACAAATGCTTCATTTAACTGACTCACTTTATCTAGGATCTTATCGAATCTAATTAATGTATAAAATTAGTTTAGCACAAAAAAAATGAGGGTGTACTTGAATAGTATCACCCTCAAAAGTTAATTACTAGCTTATTTTAACTATTATATTGTACGTCTGTGATTCTTGAAATTGGAATCCAAACACCTCCTTTCAAGCAAATGAATTTAGTACCAGTAGCCCAAATAGTAGTCTCTACTTTTTTTGGCCCTTCATCATCGTGAAAAAAAATAGTCACTTTGGAATGGTGTATGTTACCTAAAAGTGTTGCGCGTTCTAATCGTTGTTTGATATCCTCGTCTTGATCTAGTTCAAGTTCCTTGTGAAAAGAAAGATTTGAGATCATTTCCTTCTCTATCATTTTGTATGTAAAATTTTCCATGAGTGACAAAAATTAGAGGTTAGTTATTAAAGTTACAGAATTATTTCATTTTTTTCAATAAAATAAATTAATTCTGTCACATTTCCTACATTGCATTTACGCATAATATTTTCTCTATGTTTACCCACTGTGCGCACACTAATTCCTAGCGTTTCGCCAATATCTTTTGAAGGCATTCCTCTACGAATCAAACGTATAATTTCTTTTTCTCTTTTAGATATTTTGACAGAAGTAGTTATTTTTTCTCTTAAACGTCCTTTCTTTTCTGTATTTTGGTCTTGAAGTTGGGCAATTAAATGTTGACAATAATAAGTTTCTTTATTGAAAATTTTCTCAATTGCAAGCTGTAAAGTATTTGTAGGACTTTGGTGAGTAACATATCCTTGAATTCCAACTTTCATTAATTTATTAAAACATTCGTAGTTGTTTGTTTTCGAATAAACCAATACAGGGACACCTGTTTTTTTCAAAGATTTTAATAAGTCTATACCATCAATACAATTGATATTGATTTCTGAAACAATCAGATCTCCTTTAGGTAAAGACAATGATGTGTCTTCGTTATTGGAATTAACCACAATTACGTTATATTTTCCAAAACTACGTAATAGTGCCAATAAACCTTCTGAAATTATAGTCTGGTTATGAATTAAAATTACATTTTTCAATTGAGTAACAGCAGTTTTCATAAAGTAATTGTTTTTTGTTTTAGTTAGCGATTTACTACGTATTAAAACTATACCAAAAAGATGAACTTTAGATTAAATCACTGTAATTCAATATTTTGAAATAAATAAATACGTTTTTATTAGTACGTATTCAGTACTGATTCCCAAAATGGGAATTTTAATCATCAAAAAATTTTCTATACTTTTAATAAAATTCTATTTGAATAAAAAACGTGGATAAAAAAGAGAAAACAGCATATATTAAAAAGCTTGCCTATGAATTAGGGTTTGCATTTTGTGGTGTTTCTCAAAGTGGATTTTTGGAAGAGGAAGCTCCTCGTTTGGAAAAATGGTTGCAATCTGGGAAAGCCGGTAAAATGGAGTATATGTCCAATCATTTTGATAAACGTTTGGATACACGATTGCTGGTTCCAAATTCAAAGTCAGTGATCTCTTTGTTGTATAATTATTATCCTACTCAAAAGCAGATTGACGATACGTTTAAAATATCAAAATATGCATATGGTCAAGATTATCACTATGTTATAAAAGATAAGTTGAATGAATTACATCAACATCTTCGTACAAAATTTGGTGACATTGATGGAAGAGTATTTGTAGATTCTGCTCCTGTCATGGATAAAGCCTGGGCAAAAAAAGCAGGTTTGGGCTGGATCGGAAAAAACAGTAATCTTATCCACCCTAGAAAAGGTTCTTTTTTTTTCATTGCGGAATTGATTTTAGATATTGAATTGGAGGCAGATGGTCCAATCAAAGATTTTTGTGGCACATGTACACGTTGTATTGATGCTTGTCCTACAGATGCGATTGTTGAGCCGTATGTAGTAGATGGTTCGAAGTGTATTTCTTATCTGACGATAGAATTGAAAGATGAAGTGTTACCTCAAGAGTTTTCAGGTAAAATGAATGATTGGGTTTTTGGTTGTGATGTGTGTCAAGATGTTTGCCCTTGGAATCGATTTTCAACTCCACATACAGAGCCTTTGTTTCAACCGCATGATAATTTATTAACTTTATCAAAGAAAGAATGGTCAAATCTTTCGGATGAATATTTTCAAGCATTATTTAAAAAAAGCGCAGTTAAAAGGACAAAAAAAAGTGGACTAATGCGTAATATTTCATTTGTTCAAGAGGATAAATACTAATTATGGCAATTAAATCATATACTGGACTTTGGGACGAAAATAAAGCGGCTCATTTATTGAGAAGGACGCTATTTGGACCAACGTATAAGCAAATTATCGATGCTAAAAATTTAGGTTTACAAGCTACGCTAGATGCTATTTTTTTGTTACCGAACCCCACTCAACCTATAACGGTAAGTTCGGATGAACAGGTAGCAAAAAAGGGCGAAACTTGGGTTGACAAACCATATCCTTCAGATCCTCAAAAAGCACAGATAACGAATGGAGCGCGGAATGAGTCTTTAGGTTGTTGGTCTATGGACAATATTGCCCAAGGAAATTTCTCCATCATCGAAAAAATGAGTTTATTTTGGCAGAATCATTTTGCTGCTGAATATACCAATGATGCACGTGCTACTTACAATTACATCACATTATTGCGTTCAAACGCCTTAGGTAATTTTCGTGAATTGGTAAAACAAGTGACAATTGACCCATGTATGTTGTTGTTTTTGAATGGAAATACGAATACTAAAAATAGCCCGAATGAAAATTATTCTCGTGAATTGTTAGAGTTATTTTCAGTTGGAAAAGGACCTCAAGTTGGACCAGGTGATTATTCCAATTTTACAGAAGAAGATATTAAACAAGGAGCTAAAATTTTGACAGGATGGAACGTCAGAGGATTTTTAAGTGCAAACGATACAACCACTTCTTCTGTTTTTATTCCAAATAGGCACGATAATAATTCTAAAAAACTATCTCCAAGATTAGGATCAAAAGTGATTGAAAATGCGGGAGATCAAGAATACAAAGTTTACATAGATCATCTTTTTTCAACAAATGTTCCAGCGCTCTATATATGCAAGAAATTGTATCGTTGGTTTGTGAATTATGATGTTACCGATGAGGTGCAGAAAACAGTGATAGAGCCTCTAGCAAAACTCATGGTAGAATCTGATTATGAAGTTGCTCC
Organism: Flavobacteriia bacterium; assembly: GCA_947458955.1. GTDB lineage: Bacteria > Bacteroidota > Bacteroidia > Flavobacteriales_D > Crocinitomicaceae > CANHVK01. The sequence continues at coordinate 5,498 of CANGZT010000039.1, forward strand.
TGTGGTTAAAGCGCTTTTAAGTAGTGAACATTTTTATGATATTAAAATGGTCGGTACGATTATCAAAAACCCGTTGGAATTTTTATTTTCCTTAACAAATAGTTCAAATTCAACCTTTGACTTTAGCACAGAAATCAATTACTCTTTTTTTAGAGAGATTTACAATTTTAGTTCGGTCATAGGAATGAATTACTTCAGACCTCCGAGTGTTGGAGGTTGGACTGCTTATTATCAAGCACCATCCTTTACTAGGTTATGGATGAATTCCAGTTATGTGAAACTACGGTTTGATGTGGCTGGGTATTTACTTACCGATAATTTTAAGTCAAAAGTAAATTCGACCTCTATGTTTACATTGAACGTTATTAAATATGTTCAATCTTTATCAAACCCTTTATCACCACAACAAATTGTCGATGATACAGCGTTGGTATTCTGCCCGAAAGGATTAACAGATCAAGTTAAAACAACGTTACAATTGATTTTAACCGATGGACAGCCTGATTTTGAATGGACATTACAATATGAAGAATACATTAAAGACAGTTCCGATGTGATGAAAAAGAATGCAATTATTGGTCGTTTGCGACAGTTTTTAGCTTATTTATTCAAATTACCAGAGTTCCAAACGATTTAATCTTATTAAAATGGAAAGAAGAAAATTTTTAAAAACAACGGGCTTAGCTTCCTTATCTGTTCCTTTTTTATTTAAGAACAATACCTATGCTGCAGTTACTCAAAAATTATTTCGCATTGAAAAAAGTTTGGAAGACAGAGTATTAGTACTAATTCGATTGAATGGAGGAAACGACGGTTTACATACACTAATCCCATTGGATTATTATGCAAATTTGAATAAGCAGCGATCAAATATCATTTTACCAGAAAATAAATTAATCTCCATAACTACTAAAAATGCGTTTCATCCAGTGATGAAAGGTATGGCGGATTTATTTCAAGAAGGAAAATTAGGTATTGTTCAAAATGTGGGTTATCCTGAACAAAATCGATCCCATTTTCGTTCGATGGATATTTGGACAAGTGGTTCAACAGACATTTCAACTACAACGGGTTGGTTAGGTAGAAATTTAGAAAACCAACATCCAGGTTTCCCCGAAGCCTATCCTGATGAATCGCATCCAGATCCTTTCGCAATCAGTATGGGATATGAAGTTTCTGCAACATGCCAAGGGTTAGTAGCTAATTTCTCTCATACAGTTAATAATCCTGCAACTTATTTTTCAGCGACGACAGCATCAGCGGTAAATGATGGGACTTATTATGGTGGTCACATGGAGTTTTTAAGCACGATGATTTCCCAAACGAATAAATATGGTAAAAGAATTTATGATCTTTCTAAAGATGTAAAGAATCTCTCTACGAAATATGATCCTAAAAATGAATTAGCTACGCAATTAAAATATGTAGCTCAGATGATTCAAAGTGGTTTAAAAACAAATATTTATATTGTAAATATCAATGGTTTTGACAACCATGATTCGCAAGTAGAAACGAATGACGTAACTACGGGTAAACATGCAGAGTTGTTAAAATCCTTGTCGGATGCAGTTGCGGCCTTTATGGACGATATTCAATTAATGGGTTTAGATAAACGGGTTGCTGGGATGACTTTTTCAGAGTTTGGTAGACAAATTGCATCGAACGCGAGTTACGGTACTGACCATGGAGATGCTGCACCTTTGTTTTTATTTGGTTCTTGTTTGAGTCAACCTATATATGGTTCCAATCCTGTGATTTCAGATCAGATTATCGATCAAGCAGGTGTACCCATGGCAATTGATTTTAGAGATGTATATGCTTCTATTTTAAAAGATTGGTTTCAAGTACCAGCTGAAGATATTCAAAAGTTGTTTAGTCATGAAATAAAATACCATGCATTGATGGGTGCGTGTACCGCTTCCTTGAATGAAGATCCGTTTGCACTAAATAAAACGATTATATTTCCTAATCCTGCTACAAATCAGTTTCAACTACGACTCCAAACTCAGAGGGAAAATGTACGTATTTCTATTCTTTCTATGGAAGGAAAAGAGTTAATGGTTTCGCATGAAGCAACTTTTGACGAGCAACAGCATTCCCTTTCAATTGATATTCAAGCTTTACCTGTCGGAAATTATGTATTACAAATACAGAAACAATCTGGAAATGAAAGTGTAACCTTCCAAAAAGTTAAAGAAAATTAATAAAGATTGAGTTATCATTTTTATAAAATTTAAATGGTCACCTCCCTTTATCCCTCCTCAAGGAGGGAAACAATAAAACAAAAAATAATTATAAATGAAATTATTACTTTCCTATTTAAAAAATTATAAATGGCTCGTATTGTTAGCGTTACTTCTGGCGGCTATCAATCAGGTTTTTTCTTTATTAGATCCCTTGATTTTTAAACGAGTTGTAGATGAGTATGCTACAAATCCTAATAAGTTTACCAAAGAAGAATACATCAAAGGCATTGGATTTTTGATTTTGCTTTCGATGGGTGCAGCGATGGTTTCTCGTATCGCAAAGAATTTTCAAGATTATTTTATGAATGTAATCACTCAAAAGTTGGGTGCTAAAATCTATTCTGATGGGTTAAAACATTCGTTGGAATTGCCTTATCAAGTTTTTGAAGACCAACGTAGTGGGGAAACATTAGGGAAACTACAAAAAGTTAGAACTGATGTAGAAAAACTCATTATTACGTTTGTGGGAATCCTTTTTACTTCATTAGTTGGAATTATCTTCGTAATGGTTTATGCTATAAAAATTCACTGGTTAATCGCACCAGTATATTTTGCAGCTGTGCCATTATTGGGTTTTATCAGCTCTGTGTTGAGTAAACGAATTAAGTTTATTCAGAAGAAGATCGTAGGTGAAACTACTGCCTTAGCGGGTTCAACGACAGAGTCTTTACGAAATATTGAATTGGTAAAAAGTTTAGGTTTAGCCGATCAAGAAATCAATCGATTGAATGAAACTACCCTAAAGATCTTAGGATTGGAATTAAAGAAGGTACGATATATACGTAGTATCAGTTTCATACAAGGAACTTTTGTGAATTTATTGCGCAGCAGTATTTTGTTTTTACTGTTGTATTTAATCTTTGCCGACAATATGACTTTGGGTGAATTGTTCTCCTTACAGATTTATTCATTTTTCATATTTGGTCCATTGCAAGAATTGGGGAACATCATTAATATTTATAGAGAAGCAGAAGTTTCCTTAGATAACTTTAAGGCAATTTTGGATACGCCTGTTGAGGAAAAACCGATCAATCCAGTTTTTCTTGATGGCATTGATAACCTAACTTTTGAAAATGTGAGTTTCCAGCACCAAACAGCGAAAAACAATGCAATAGAAGACATTCAATTTTCAGTAAAAAAGGGAGAAACGATTGCGTTTGTTGGCCCTTCTGGAGCAGGAAAAACTTCATTAGTTAAATTGCTTGTAGGCTTGTATCAGCCTCAATCTGGGGTGATTAATTACAATGGAATTTCAGGAAAAGAGATTGATTTAGATCAGTTACGTTCTCAAATTGGGTTTGTGACTCAGGACACACAATTATTTTCTGGAACGATTAAAGAAAATTTATTGTTTGTTGCTCCAAATGCTACTGACGAAGAAATAAATAAAGCCTTACAAAAAGCGGCTTGTCAAAGTTTATTGGCGCGTGCTGAAAAAGGGATAGATACGGTGATTGGTGAAGGTGGGGTGAAAGTATCAGGAGGAGAAAAACAACGTTTATCAATAGCTCGAGCTTTATTAAGAAAGCCTTCGTTACTTGTTTTTGACGAGGCAACTTCTGCATTAGATTCATTGACAGAAGAAGAAATCAGTAAAACGGTTCGCGAATTATCAGCACAAGAGAGCCATATCACGATTTTAATTGCGCATCGTTTGAGTACCATTATGCACGCAGATCGCATTTATGTGCTTGAAAAAGGAAGAATTGTAGAATCAGGTCAGCACCAAGATCTTATAAACGAAAAAGGATTGTATTTCGCTATGTGGAGACAACAAATAGGGGAGCGATAATTTAAGCAAATAAAGCTTTCAAGACTTCATCTATACGAGAGCACAAGACCAGTTCAATTTTATGGTTTTTCTGCGAAATTCCTTTATTGAATGAAGAAATGATAATTTTATCAAACCCTAGTTTTTCGGCTTCGGAAATTCGTTGTTCGATACGATTGACTGGGCGAATTTCTCCCGACAAACCTACTTCTGCGGAAAGACAAATGTTTTTCGGAACGGGCAAATCTGCATTTGAAGATAACACTGAAGCAACAACTGCTAAATCGATGGCTGGGTCGTCCACACGTATACCTCCTGCGATATTCAAAAACACATCTTTGGCACCAAGTTTAAATCCGCAGCGTTTTTCCATTACTGCCAATAACATATTCAAACGACGTAAGTCAAAACCAGTCGACGAACGTTGTGGTGTTCCATATGCAGCCGTACTCACCAAGGCTTGCACCTCAATCAACATCGGTCGCAATCCTTCCAAGGTTGAAGCGATGGAAATCCCACTTAATGAAGCATCTGTATTTGTAATTAATACTTCCGAAGGGTTTTCTACTTGTCGTAATCCAGAGCCTAACATTTCGTAAATTCCCAATTCGTTGGTACTTCCAAAACGGTTTTTGATGGTACGCAACAAACGATAGACGTGATTGCGGTCGCCCTCGAATTGTAACACGACATCCACCATGTGTTCCAATACTTTTGGTCCTGCCAAAGCACCTTCTTTGGTAATGTGACCGATCAAAAATACAGGTACTTCGGTCTGTTTGGCGTAGCGTAACAATTGAGCAGTACACTCACGCACTTGCGAAATACTCCCCGGTGAACTTTCTATATGGGTACTAAATAAAGTTTGAATTGAATCAATAACTAACAATTGAGGTTTTACCTCTTCTGCTTGTAAAAAGATATTTTGCAGGTTTGTTTCGGTTAAGATAAAACATTGTTCGTTGTCCATTCCGATACGTTCTGCGCGCATTTTAATTTGCTGTTCGCTCTCCTCTCCCGACACATACAACACACGTAAGTGTTTCTCTAACACTGCTAATTGAAGCATCAAGGTAGATTTTCCAATACCTGGTTCACCACCAAACAAAATCAACGAACCCGGCACCAATCCATCCCCTAATACACGATTTAACTCTTTGTCTTGTAAAGTGATACGTGTTTCAGTTTTACGTTCAATTTGTTGTAATACTTGCGGTTTAGCAGATTTCCCACTACTTGTAGAAAATGCAACGACTTTGCTATCTGTTTCGCCCACGATTTCCTCCACAAAGGTATTCCACTCACCACATGAAGGACACTTACCCAACCATTTAGCCGTTTGATGACCACACGATTGACAAAAAAATGCAGTTTTTATTTTCGCCATACCTCAAAAGTAAGATATAAAGCCTATTTGGTAAAACAACAAAGTCTTAATTTTCGAACAATTTTAAATCTTCCATCTAATTCTAAAGTATACCTTTGCAAAAAAAATTGTATGCGTTACTTTTTGTTTTTTATTGGGAGTTTTTTGCTAGTAATTAATAATACTAGTGCTCAAAAAATAGTAGAACAAAACGAGCGATTACATTTTTTACACAAATCGATGGGGGTGAAGAGTACAATCATCGTGTATAATCAACAGAAAAATAAGCTTATTACCAATGATACCTTAGCAATCAAGGATTCCGTTTCTCCAAATAGCACCTTTTATTTGTTTGAGACATTGATCGGGTTGGAAAGTGGAAATATCAAAGATTCTACTGAAATGTATCCGTGGGATTTAGTGCGTTATCCAAATGATAATTGGAATCAAGATCAACATTTATCGATGGCTTTAAAATATCAAACAGAGTGGTATTTTAAGCAAGTTGCAAGAGCCATTGATACGAGTAAAATGCAAACTTGGTTAAATCTAATAGGGTATGGAAATAGAGATATTTCTGGAGGAATTGATCAATTTTGGAAAAATAATAGTTTAAAAATAACCGTCAAACAGCAATTTGATTTGTTTAAACGACTTTATTACTACAATCTTCCTTTTTCGTTTGAACATTTAAAATTTATCCGTAAAGCATTTAATGTAAATAGATTGGTTAATAAAAATTTGTATTCATTTAGAACAAAAGGTATGAATCAAGACAAACCAATGATTTGGTATTTGGGCTATGTTGAATTTTTAAATAACACTTATTTGGTTGTACATTGCGTAGAAATGAATTCACGAAAAAAGAACAAGTATTTCTCAACCATACAATCCGAATTGTTATTCTCAACTTTAAAAGAGTTAGGTATCGTAGATGATGGAATGTGCGGAAAAATGTAATCAGTTTATTACACTTCTTACAATTGCATCAACATCCTGATTTTCCATACACTTAAAGTGTTTTTTGGGGCAAGTTTTGAATCCAATTTTGGAACAAGGTCTACAATTCAAATTAGGTACTTCGTGTATGCTAAAATCTTTTTTTCTTGGCATGTAAGGGTACATACCAATACTAGGAGTCGTATTTCCCCAAATACTAACGATCTGTTTTTCAAAAGCACTCGCTATGTGCATCAAACCCGTATCGTGCGTAATCATAGTTTTTGCTTGTTGAACTATACTAGCCGATTGATTCAGAGAAAATTTACCACAGGTATTTGTAACATGGGGTAATTTCGCTCGTATTTCTTCTCCATTTTTAAAGTCTTCCGGTCCACCAAGTAAGACAATAGGGAACGAAATTTTGGAACAAATTTCTTTGATTTTATGATTTGGTAATCTTTTCGTAGCAAATTGAGCACCAATTGCAAAAGTGATATAATTGTTTGGTTCTAAGTCTAACGTTTGTTTTATATCAACTACATCTTCCGGCGCTATGTAATAATCACAAGGCAGCAAATCATTATACACTGAAAGTGATTTCACAGCTTCGAAATAACGGTCAACAATATGTTTTTTAGGTAATTGATTGATTTTAAATTGGACATATAACCACTTCTGTATATTTAACTTCGGAAAACGATACGTAGTTGTTCCAAGTTTCCAAGCCAGGGTTCGAGTGCGTAAATTATTATGTAAATCAATTATGTAATCAAACTTTAACGATTTTAATGCTGGTATTAGTTCAACTATGCTTTTGTCAATTGTATGTAATTGATCTATATAGGGATTTTCGGAAAGTATAGTTTCGAATTTTTTCTTCGTGAGGAAATGAATCTCTATATTGGGAATTTGTTGTTTCAGGCAGCGAACTACGGGGGTAGTCAATACAATATCACCAATAGAACTAAATCGAACAACGAGTACCTTCATTCTTCAAAAATACAAATCTTCAAAATATCATGGAAATGTAATCTAAAATTAACCTCAAACGACCAAGAAAGACTACCTTTGCAGCCATACTTACGCTAAAATTAGGTTCTATGCGTTTTGAGTTAACCAAAGATTTTTTAGAAAACATCCGTTTAGCTATTCAAACAAATGATTTAGAATGGATTGATAAACATGTGCTTGAGTTGCACTATGTGGATATTGCTGAGATTTTGGATGAACTTCAAAACGAAGAAGCTAAATTTATTTATTTCCGTTTAGAAGAAGACGTTCAAGCGGACGTATTGATGGAATTGGAAGAAGAAGTACGTGATCGATTTATCAAATCACTTTCTACCAAAGAAATAGCGGAACAGTTAGAGAATTTAGATTCGGATGATGCAGCAGATATCTTATATGAATTAAGTGATAATGAAATTCATGAGGTGATCTCGCAGATGGAGGATGATGAAGCAGCAGATGACATTGTTGACCTACTAAATTATGATGAAGATACTGCTGGTGGTTTGATGCAGAAGGAGTTTCTTTTCGCTCAGATTGATTGGACAGTAGAACATGCATTAACAGAAATACGAGAGCAAGCTAAGGATGTAGAAAAAGTTTATACCATTTATGTGGTGGACAGTTTAAATAAATTGGCAGGAGTACTTTCGTTGAAATCGTTATTTTTTTCAGAACCACAATTGATTATCAAGGATTTATTTCAAAGCAAAAACATTATTTCTGTGAAAGTTACTGAAGAGCAGGAGGAAGTAATGCGTTTGTTTGATAAATATGGTTTGGTATCCATTCCTGTTTTGGATTATCAAGATAAGTTGGTGGGTAGAATCACCATCGATGATGTGGTGGATATTATTCGTGAGGAAGCAGATAGAGATTTCCAATTAGCAACGGGTATCACTGAAAAAGTGGAAGACAATGCTTCCGTTTTTAAGATTACACGTGCGCGATTACCTTGGTTAATTATTGGTATGTTGGGTGGAACTTTAGGAGCAAAAGTAATTTCAAGTTACGAAGGAAATATCAGTTTGATACCAGCTTTAGCCTTTTTTATTCCTATGATTACGGCAATGGGTGGAAATGTAGGCGTACAATCTTCTGCAATTGTAGTTCAATCTTTAGCTAAAGGAAATCAG
>CANGZT010000040.1 GCA_947458955.1 Flavobacteriia bacterium
CATCGGTAATCTTGAGCTTCGTTTGGATTTGGTACAGGGTCTTCATCTGAAACACCAACCAATACGTGATCGAGTTCGTGTTCATGAAGTTCGTTATCAAAACTAACTTGATATATAAAATGAAATTTATCTGTCAAGTTATCAGCACGCATTCCCATCTCTTCTGCTAGTCTTCTTTCCGCAGCATCAATGTTATTTTCATTAGGCCTTTGATGAGAACAACAGGTGTTTGTCCATAAATTAGCAGAATGATATTTATCAGCAGCACGTTGATGTATCAATAATTCATTATTCGAATTGAAAATAAAAACGGAAAAAGCACGATGTAATTTATTTTGTAGATGCGCTTCCATTTTAGGCATAGTTCCTAAAACATTGTCTTGTTCATCTACCAAAATAACATGTTCTTCCATTATATCCAATTCAAATTATGTTTAATGTACGAATAAAACAACAAACTTAATTTTTTATTGTTAGGAATTCTTACTCTTTCGTTTAAAATTGTTTGTGCGCTTTGCTTTTGGATTTTCATGAAAAGATTGTGGTAATATACATAAGCAACATATACTCCGAATCTAGATGAATTAGGTAGTTTTTTAATTCCTTCTAAACCTAAATTAAAATCAATCTCAATGTCTTTTTCAATTTCTTTTTTTGTCTTATCATTAAAAAAAGTCATATCTACATTTGGAAAATAGGTTCTTCCAAGTTCTTTGTAATCTGCTTTTAAATCACGAAGAAAGTTGATTTTTTGGAAAGCTGAACCCAGTTTCATAGCGAAATGTTTTAAACTTTCATACATTTTTTCATCTCCATTAACGAATACTTTCAAGCACATTAAACCTACTACTTCAGCAGATCCTAGTATGTATTCTTCGTATTTCGATTGATCGTAATGTTGCTTATTTAAATCCATCTCCATACTATTCAAAAACGTATAGATCAATTCGTGTGGGATTTGATATTTATTTACCGTTTCTTGAAATGAATTTAAAATAGGGTTTAATGAAATTCCTTGTTCTATTGCTTCAAAAGTTTGTTTTTTAAAGTCTTCTAACAAATAATTTTTGTCAAAGCCGTGAAAACTATCTACGATTTCGTCTGCAAATCGTACAAACCCATAAATGGCATAAATTGGTTTATGTATTTTCTTATGAAGAAAATGAATTCCTAGTGAAAATGAGGTGCTGTACCTTTTGGTGGTAATTTTGCTCATTTCGTAGGAAAGGTTGTCAAAAATACTCTTCATAGCGTTGTGATTTAGTGGGTTAATAGCTTAAAATTGTTTTATAACTTGTTTGGCAACTACTTCACCAGAAATTATGGAAGGCGGTACGCCTGGACCAGGAACTGTTAGCTGGCCTGTATAAAACATGTTTTTAAGTTTTTTATTTTTAAGTGTAGGTTTTAATATCGCTGTTTGTAAAAGTGTATTTGCTAAACCATAAGCATTCCCTTTGAAAGCATGGTAATCTTTTTTAAAGTCACTAATACAATAGCTTTTTTGATAAATAATATCATTTTTGATTGAAACACCCGTATGTTTTTCAATTCTTTCAATCAATAAGTTGAAATATTTTGATCGTATCGTTTCATCATCATTTATGTTAGATGCTATAGGTACCAAAATAAATAAGTTTTCTTTTCCCTCTGGAGCTACAGAATCATCAGTTTTTGAAGGACAACAAACGTAGAACAATGGATTTTCAGGCCATGCAGGTTCTTTGTAAATATTATGAGCATGCTCACTAAAGTCAGCATCAAAAAATAAATTGTGATGTTGAAGATTTTCGATTTTTTTATTTACACCAACATAAAACAATAAACTCGAAGGTGCCATCACTCTTTTATCCCAGTAACTTTCGGAATAATTTGAGTGCTTGGATACTAGCTTTTGGTCTGTATGATTGTAATCTGCACCAGAAATTAGAATATCAGTTTCAATTGATCTATGTTTGGTTTTTGTATGAGTTATTGAATTGTTTTTGTATTCAAAACCAATTACTTCTTCATCCGTAAGAATTGTAACACCTAGATTTTTTGCAATTTTTTCAAAGGATTCTATGATTTTGAACATTCCACCCATCGGATACCAAGTACCTAATTCAATGTCAGCATAATTCATCAAAGAATATAATGCTGGAGTTTCTTCTGGTGTAGCTCCAAGAAATAAAACAGGAAATTCTAAAAGAGAGATAATTTTATCGTTTGTAAAGTACTTTCTTATGTATTTTGCAAACGAAGAGAAAAGGTGTAATTTGAACATTCCGGAAATAATTCTTCCGTCTATAAATTCAGACCATGACAAACTTGGTTTATGAACAAGGTCGTTCATTCCAACTTCATATTTGTATTTTGCTTCTTTTAGAAATTGATCCAGATGTTTGCTACTTCCAGGTTCTAATTTTTCAAACCACTTTTTATAAGTATCTAAATCAGCAGGAATGTCATCATAAGATTTGTCATTCCAAAAAACTCGGTAAGAAGGATCTAATCTTTTTAATTCATAGAAATCAGCTGTTGTATATCCAAATTGATTATAAAAACGTTCAAACACATCTGGCATCCAATACCAGCTTGGTCCCATGTCAAAAATAAAACCATCGGATTCAAATTGACGTGCTCGTCCACCAATTGTTTTATTTTTCTCAAGAATAGTAACCTGATAACCGTCTTTTGCTAAAAAACAAGCAGTTGAAAGGCTAGATATCCCCGCACCTATTATGGTAACGTTTTTTTTCATATTAAATTAAATTGCTGATTCGTATTCAGGTAGTTTTTCCATTAACTTTTTTCTAGCAATGAAAATTCTACTTTTAACAGTTCCTATTGGAATATTAAGTTTATCAGAGATTTCTTTGTATTTAAATCCTTGATGATGCATCATAAATGGCTTTTTGTATTCGTCGTGAAGCGCATTTATTTGAGCATTAATTTCTTTATCGTATATGTAATTATTCGGTGTGTCGTAATTTGCAACCGAGTTTGCTAGTAAATATAAGTCTTTACTGTAATCAAACAAAGTTTTTGACTTACTATTTCTTCTGTATTGATTAATAAATACATTTCGCATGATTGTAAACACCCACGCTTTGAAGTTCGTCTGAGGTTTATAGTAGTCTCTATACACCAATGCTTTTAGCATAGTTTCTTGCGTAAGGTCGCGTGCATCTTCTTCACTTCTAGTGAAGCTTTTTGCGAAAGAGATAAGCTTTGCTTCAAGACTTATCAAGGAATCGTTGAACTCTATAGTTGACATAACCCTTTGTTTTTTTTGTTTAATGAATTAGTTTAAACATTAAACAGTTTTGTTTAACAAAGGAATAAAAACATTAAACAAAAACCAAATTTAGAAAGAGTTATTTTTCTTTTTTTTGAATTTTTTTAGTAAAGTTTTTTAGTAGTTTTACTAATTACCTGATAGTAATTCCCTTACTTGTTACAAGCTTATCCTCTTTTTCTTTGGATAAGTCCAGGGTGAAAGAAAAAGTACAACCGATACCAATGGTACTTCTAACTTGAATTGAATGTTTATGTGATTCAATGATGTGTTTTACTATGGCTAATCCTAGTCCAGAACCACCTTCATTTCTAGCACGACTTTTTTCTACTCTGTAAAAACGTTCGAATAAACGAGGAAGATCTTTTTTATCAATACCTGGTCCATTATCAGATACTTCTATTAAAAGCACATCATTCATTTCATGAAAACGAATAATTGTTTCTCCATTTTCATTACCATAGTTAATGGAATTGCTTATCAAATTGGTAAATACTTGTGAAATTCGAGACCGATCGGCATAAACAAAAATTGAAGGGTACGTTTTTGAGATATTTAGTTTGATATTTTTTTCGCTTGCTTTTAGTTCTAAGGTCTCAAAAATCTCATTGACTAATTGTATGATATCGAAATTGGTGAAATCCATTTGTAATGAATTTACTTCGAGTTTATTAATTTGATCAAGGTCTTCAATCAGATTTACCATTCTATCAACAGAAATCGAAGCTCTTTCTAGAAACATACGATTCACCTTTTCATCTTCTAGACCACCTTCAAGTAACGTTAAAATGTATCCTTGAATTGAAAATAGAGGGGTTTTAAGTTCGTGGGCTAAATTTCCAAGAAATTCTTTTCTAAATTCTTCTTGTTCTTTTAGGGTTAAAATTTCTTTTTTGCTTTCTTCAGCGAATTTTTCGGTTGCCTTCTCTGCTGCGGTAAATACATCGTCTGTGATGCGTATAGAAAATTTTTCGTTTGGTTTGGTTTTTTCTTTCTGTATGGAACGGTATAAAACTTTCAATTTTTCATTGATGTATTTTACAATAAAATTGTGAAAAATGAAGTAGGAAACTACATATGTAATAATCGGTGTTATTACAAAAATCCAAATTGATAATTTAGAAAAAATAAAGTGAATTAATAATAGTGTAATAAAAGATGTAGTTGCAATTACGCTACTTCCTGTATAAACAAAATAAATCGGTTTTTTATTTTTCACTATCTACAAATGTATAACCAACACCTTTAATAGTGCGAATATAATCATCTCCTAGTTTTTCACGTAATTTTCTTATATGAACATCAATCGTTCTTTCTCCAACAATTGTTTCGTTTCCCCACACGTTCGTTAAAATTTCATCTCTAGTAAATACTTTTTGAGGTTTACTTAGCAATAATTCAAGTAATTCAAATTCTTTTTTAGGTAACTGAATTTCTTTATCTTGGGAGATAACTACGTATTTGTCTCTGTCAACTTTGATATTACCGACTTCGGTTATTTTAGGTAATCTTACAGGTTTGATAATTCTTCTTAATAAAGCTTCTACTTTGCTTACAAGAAGTCTAGGTCTTATAGGTTTGGCAATGTAGTCATCTGCACCTGCTTCAAATCCAGCGACTTGGGAGTAATCTTCGTTTCTAGATGTTAGGAATGCAATAACAGGTTGTGGAAAAAGATTTAACTTACGTATCGCATAGCAAGCTTCAATACCATCCATTACAGGCATCATTACATCCATAATGATTAATGAAGGTCTCACAGATTGAAATATTTCTACAGCTTGTTGACCGTTTTTTGCAGTGTGAATTTTGTAACCTTCACGTTCAAGGTTATATTTTAAAAATTCAAGGATGTCTTGCTCGTCATCAACTAATAAAATATGGATGTTACTTTTGTCTTTGTTTGTCAATGTTTCCATAGAATTTCTTTTACAAAGCAAAAGTATGAGAGTACTATTCTATTCTCTTTAGTTTAAATTTATCCTTGTGTTAATCTATTTAAGATAATGTTATGGAAATATTAATATTAATGATAATCAAAAAGTTAAGGCTACTTTTGAGAAAGTAGCCTTAACATATAAAAAAGAAAGCTTAAATTATGCTACTGATAATTTAGCCACATTTGATTTTGAGAATTTTTCTTTTGCGTAATCTACAGTTACTTTAAATTCAGCTAATTGTTCAGATGGAATATCATACATTGCATCGTTTAAAATAGCTTCACAGATTGATCGTAGACCACGAGCACCTAGTTTAAATTCAATTGCTTTTTCAACTATAAAATCAAGTACGGGTCCTTCGAAGTTAAGTTTTGTACCATCTATTTCAAACAAGCGAATGTATTGTTTAACTAAAGCGTTTTTAGGCTCGGTTAAAATACGTTTTAGACTTTTAGCATCTAAAGGTTCTAAGTAAGTCAACGAAGGAAAACGTCCAATTAATTCTGGAATTAAACCATATGATTTAATATCTGTTGGGTTGATGTATTTTAAGAAGTTATCCCCATCAATTTTTTCAGTTTCTTCCGTATTGAAACCGATTGTTTGACGGTTAATTCTGCGAGAAATGATTTTCTCAATTCCATCAAATGCTCCTCCACAAATAAAAAGAATATTTTTTGTTTCTACTTGAATCATTTTTTGGTCTGGATGTTTTCTTCCCCCTTGAGGTGGAACATTTACTACCGTACCTTCTAATAATTTTAAAAGTGCTTGTTGTACACCTTCTCCCGAAACATCTCTAGTAATGGAAGGATTATCACTTTTACGAGCAATTTTATCAATCTCATCTATAAAAACAATTCCTCGTTGAGCAGCATCCACATCGTAGTCAGCAGCTTGAAGTAAACGTGATAAAATACTTTCAACATCTTCTCCAACATATCCAGCTTCTGTTAATACAGTTGCATCCGCAATACAAAAAGGAACATTCAACATTTTAGCAATTGTTTTTGCCAATAACGTTTTTCCTGTTCCAGTTCTACCAACAAGTATTAGGTTTGACTTTTCAATTTCTACCTCATCCTTTTTTACTTTTTGGTTCAGTCTTTTGTAATGATTGTAAACAGCTACTGAAAGTACTTTTTTTGCATCTTCTTGACCAATAACATACTCATCAAGCTTTTGCTTTATTTCTTTAGGTTTTAAAATCGTAAGATCTTGTGGTTTCTTTTCACTTGTTTTTTGAAGACTAAATTCTTCTTGAACGATCGAGAAACCTTGTGTTATACAATTTTCACAAATATGCCCAGAAATTCCCGCAATCAGCATACCAACTTGATTGCGAGGCCTTCCACAAAATGAGCAATTTGAATCTTTTTTTGCCATAAATGATTATCTGTTTGACGAATTATCTTGGATTTCTTACCAATACTTCATCTACCATTCCATATTCTTTTGCTTCTTCAGCGGTCATCCAATAATCACGATCTGAATCTGCCCACACTTTTTCATAATCTTGTTTTGAGTGGAAAGCAATAATATCGTAAAGTTCTTTTTTCAATTTTTGAATTTCACGAGCAGTGATTTCGATGTCAGACGCTTGACCTTGTGCTCCACCTAATGGTTGGTGAATCATTACGCGTGAATGTTTTAAAGCGGTTCTTTTTCCTTCAGCACCAGCACACATCAATACAGCACCCATTGACGCAGCCATACCTGTACATATTGTTGCTACATCTGGCTTGATGTACTGCATTGTATCATAAATACCTAAACCGGCATATACTGAACCTCCAGGAGAATTTAAGTAAATTTGAATATCCTTTTTAGCGTCTACTGATTCTAAAAATAATAATTGAGCATTGATGATATTAGCTACTTGATCGTTGATTCCTGTGCCTAAAAAGATAATTCTATCCATCATTAAACGTGAAAAAACATCCATTTGAGTCATATTTAAATGACGCTCTTCAATGATATATGGTGTTAATGAAGATTCGATATAACTTTCTAAATGCATACTGTTGATTCCAACATGTTTTGTAGCATATTTTCTAAATTCGTCTTGTCCAAACATAATTATAGGGTTTAATTTGAAGGTTTAAAGTTAGCTGAAAAATACAGATAGATTCTTTTTTTAAGAAAAATTGTCGAATGAACATTGTTGAAAATTATTCACCTTTAAATTCTACTATATAACCAGTGTATTTTCTAAGATTAATGACTAAATCATTTTCAAAAATTAAATATTGGCCTTTAATACCTATTAATTTTCCTGTAAAATTATTTACTTTTTCCAGTGCAATACTTTTGATTTTAGAAGGATAGAAGAGTACTGGGTATTCAAAGTTTTCAATTTCTTCGTCATCTGTAAAATAGTGTGTCAAATCAGAAGGAAGTAATTCCTCTAATTCCCATTTTTCCGCTGCTAAATCAATTGTATCGTCGATTTCGTTTTTCAGCATTTTTTGCCAATTGGTTTTGTCTGAAAAGTGATCTTTTAATGCAACTTCTAAGACACCAGCCAGATATCGGTTGGGTGTTTCTGCCAATCGGATTGCTGCGCTTGCACCTTGATCAATCCAGCGCGTTGGTATTTGGGTGTTTCTGGTTACACCAACTTTGACAATGTCTGATTGAGCAAGGTAAACTGTATGAGGTTGGTTGTGATTTGCTTCCTCCCATTCAGGATCTCTACCTTCTCCTAAATGTGCGCGACAGAGTTCAGGACGAATAATACATTCACTTGATTGTGCAGATTGAGTAAAACATTTGTAACAAAATCCCTGTCCGAATGAATTTTTAGTTACTTTTTGGCAATCGATACATTGAATAATTCCTGACCAATTAAGTGTGATTTTTTTACCGATCAAATCGTTTACCAAAAATCGCTCTTCTAAATGAAGGTAGTATTTAATGGGCGAACCTTGTTCAACCTGCATTTTACGAAGTTGACCTTTCATTATGAATTCAATTTTTCAAGTTCTTCCATTTCCTGTTCCCAATAACTCATAACATTATCAAGGTCCTTTTTTAACTTTTCGTAATTATTTAAAATGGTTGAAGATTTTTCAGTGTCAGTATAGTCCAAAGAGGCAATTTCTTTATCCAGCTCACTAATTTTAGTTTCTAATATTGCAATTTTCTCTTCGAATTTTTTAATATTATTTTGGATGCTATTCTTTTTTCGTTTTAAATCTTTTGTTTCTTCCTGTGATAATGGTTTCGGTTTTTCTATTTCTATAATAGGTTTTTCTGATTGTTTTTTTTGTTTTAATACAGGTTCTTCAATATGTAGTTTTTTAGCAAGATATTCTTTTACGTCGTAATGATAAATCTTCAAAGTTTTATCCTGTATATCCCAAATACGGTTGGTTAATCCATCCAAAAATTCACGGTCGTGCGAAACGATGATAAACGTTCCTTCGTAATTTAATAATGCTTGTTTTAGTACTTCTTTTGATTGGATATCAAGGTGATTGGTAGGCTCATCTAGAATTAAAAAATTACAAGGACTTAATAGTAATTGACATAACGCTAAACGTGTTCGTTCACCTCCAGAAAGTACGCTAACTTTTTTTTCAATTTCTTCTCCTGAAAAGAGAAAAGTACCTAAAATACTTCGTAGTTCTTTTCGAATTTCTCCTTCTGCAATATCATCAACGGTTTCAAAAATAGTTTTGTTTACATCAAGTTTTTCAGCTTGATCTTGAGCGAAGTAGGTGATTTTAACATTGTGTCCATAATTCACAATACCGTCTCCCTCTAAAGTTCCCATTATTCGCTTTAACAAAGTAGACTTACCAACACCATTTGGTCCTAATAAAGCAATTTTCTCTCCTCTTCCAACGGTAATGTTAATGTCTTTAAATAGGACTTTTTCTCCAAAAGTTTTACCCATATCTTCTAACTCCAAGACCCACTTTCCAGGTTGATTACTTAAAGGAAAAGAGACATTCATTCTTGAAATCGTATCGTCATCAACCTCAATTAGTTCCGTGCGATCTAATTTTTTCATCAATGATTGTGCAAAGGCAGCTTTGTTTGCTTTGGCTCTAAATTTATCAATTAACTCTTTGGTTTGTTTGATGTCTTTGTCTTGTTGTTTTTTTGCGTCGGTCAATCTTGCTAAATCTTCTTCTCTCTTTAATTTATATTGAGAATAAGAGTAGGGGTAATCAAGTATTTTACCTTTTGATATTTCCAAAGTTCTTTTGGTAACATTATCCAAAAACAAACGGTCGTGAGAAATTACAATTACGATTCCATCAAATTTTTGCAAGTAATTTTCTAACCAAGAAATAGAAATAATGTCTAAGTGGTTGGTTGGTTCATCTAGAAGAATTACATCCGGTTTGTTAACCAATATTCTAGCAAGTTCAGCCCTCATTTTCCAACCACCAGAAAAAGATTTTAATGGTCGTTGAAACTCTTCTTTTTCAAAGCCTAATCCTTCTAGAATGGCAGCAATTTTTTCTTCCCATTGAAATCCTTCGTGAAATCCGAAAAGATCATTCGCTTCGTTGAGTTCATCTAATAAAGAAAGATAAGAATCACTTTCATAATCAGTCCTTGTAACTAAATCATGATTAACACTTTCTATTTTTTTTCTTAAATGATTTAATGTTTCATTTGAATAATAAACGAAGTCATAAACACTACTTTCTGTGTCAATTTTAATATCCTGAGTAAGAAAACCAATCGTTGTATCTTTCGGGGTGTGAATGCGACCTTCAGAAGGTTTTTCTCTACCTGATATTAATTTTAACATGGTAGATTTACCGGCGCCATTTTTACCTGCTAAACCAATTTTTTCGCCACGATTTATTTGTACAGTAATGTCTTTAAATAAAAAACCTTGTGGAAGATATACTCCTAATTGCTCGATATTAATCATAAGGCAAAGATAATTAACCGAACATTCAAATTCCTAATAGATTCAAGATATATTTGTACACTAAAATTTTTAAAATGAAAAACCTAGCTTTTATTATCGCATTGATTATTTCTTTCTCTTTTTCAGCACAATCTCTTGAAAAATCGTTGTTATGGAAGATTTATGGAAATGGCGCTAAAGACACATCCTATTTGTATGGTACAATACATATGATTGAAAAGAAAGATTTTGTTGTTTCCAAAACGTTGAAAAATCGATTTAAAAAGACAGAATCTTTAGTAATGGAAATTCAGTTAGATATGGATTCGGCTGCAAAGGCTTTTATAAAAGAAAATGCCCTTTATCCCTATGGAAAATCTATAAAAGATTATTTAAATGAAACAGATTACGCTTATTTTCAATCATACCTAAAAGATTCTTTGAAAATGGGAGTGATAAAGGTAAAAATCTGTGAAATGATGCGACCATTTTACGCTCAATCTTTGATCTCGGCTGAACAAATTAAGAACTCTGAGTCGTATGAAAAAACATTTCATAAAATGGCTAAGAAAAAAGAAAAAATCGGATTAGAAACAATACAAGAACAAATGACCATTTTGGCAGGTGGAGAAATTCAAGTTCAAGTAAATGAATTTATCAAAGAACTAAAAGAAGGGAGTTTAGATGCTGAAAATGAAATGGCTAAATTAGTTAAGTACTATAAAAATCAAGATGTTCAAGGGTTATACAACGAAATGATTGTTTCAATGGAAAAAGATGGAGGAAAGTTAGGTGGTGTGAGTAAAGAAGATTTTCTTGACAATAGAAATAAAAGATGGATTCCAAAATTAGCAGATTTGATGAAGAATAAAACACTTTTTATTGCTGTCGGTGCGGGTCACTTGGCTGGTGAGCAAGGAGTGATTCAATTATTAAAAAACAAAGGTTATAACGTTCTTCCAGTAATTCAATAATGGAAAATTATTTACATATCATTTTAAGTACGTCGGGTGTTTATGTTTTTATAATCATTGCACTTAGAGTTTTAGGAAAGACTGAATTGGCACAATTATCTATTACGGATTTGATTTTTGTGTTATTAATTAGTAATGCTGTTCAAAATGCAATGGTTGGTTCAGATACAACACTTGGTGGTGGTATATTAGCAGCTTCTGTGTTATTTGTTTTGAATTTGATTTTTAAAAAGTTAAAATACAGGTTTCCATCGATCAAAAAAGTAATTGAAGGAGAACCTGTTTTATTAATTCACAATGGAAAATTATTAGAAAAAAACTGTAGAGAAAATGACATAACTAAAGACGAAATATTACAAGCCATTCGAGAACATGGTAGCGCTTCTATTGAAGATATAGATAGTTTGATTTTAGAAGCAGATGGTAATATAAGCGTAGTTTCAAATCAATACAAACACCATAGTATTAGAAGATTAAAAAAGAGAAAAAATGCATAATATAAATTGGATTACAAAAGTAGATTATACATTGCTTGAAGATTGTAATGAAAAAGACATTCATAAACTCTGTATTAAAGCAATAGATTTAAAAGTTAAGTCTATTTGTGTATATCCAAAATGGGTGAAATTTTGTGCTGAAATTTTAAAAGATTCTGAAGTTTTAGTATGTACAGTTATTGATTTTCCGGACGGGCAAAATTCAATTGAATTAAAAATTATAGAATCAAAAACTGCAATATCTGAAGGTGCAGATGAGTTGGATCTAGTTTTGAATTACAAAAAAATCAATGAAACCGAAAAACATTTGAGAGACCTAGTAAAATGGTCTGATTTTACCCATAATTATAAAAATAAATTAGGTGAAAATATTGGATTGAAAGTGATTGTTGAGAGTGGATTGTTATCCATTAAGGAAACAGAAGTAGCGACAAGAATTTGTATTCAATCAGGTGTTGATTTTATTAAAACATCAACTGGGAAAGTTGCAATTGGCGCGGAAATTGAAAAAGTGAAAGTGATGCGGTTAGAGATTGAAAAAGCAAAATCTAATTTACAAATTAAAGCATCTGGCGGGATTAGATCTTTAGAACAAGTTGAATTATTCTATCCTTTTGTAAATCGTTTTGGAATGGGGTTTAAAACGGTTGACAATTTAATTGAAGATTCGAAGGATGCTTGAACCATTCCATTGTGTTTGATATTGCCTCAGTCCAAATTCAGATCCCGAGATAGGGGAACCATCAAATAATGAAAATTTTGCGTTAGTACATGAATCCTCTAATTGCAAAAAATTATCTGGATTTGTTGTAAGTGGTTTTTTACATTCACTTGATGAAATTGGAGATTTCCGATCAAAAGCTACAAATTCATCCGATGATTTTCGGTAGACAACAATACCTTGAACTCCTCCGTTTACATAGGTCCAACCGCCAACTCCTTGTAGGCTATTATAACTAGGGAGTGATGTGTTTATTGAGATGTCGAAAGGAATGCTCGGTACAGGATGATTTGATGTTTTTTTACATGAAAAAGTAAAGGGTATCATTCCAGTCAAAAAAATAATTCCTAATTTCATTTTCAGGCATTTTACATGAGCAAAGGTAAATTAAAATATCTAGGTTATTCATATGGATTCATATTTTTATGGATTCTGAGTTCTTGTGGCATATTTAAAAATTCGGATGCAGTAGATAAGCCTTTGTCAGAATCCGAAATGATGAGGAAGCTTCATAAAGAAGAAAAAAAGCAGTTTAAAATTGCGAGAAAAGCTTCTGAAAAAGCAAAAAAAGACTTTTGGAATAGACAAACCCCTGAAGTAAAAAGAAGAATCAAGGAAACATACAAACGGGATAAAAAAGCTAGAAAATTGGCGAAAAAAAATAAATCAAAAAAAAATGGCTACCAAGATTGGTAGCCATTTAAAATAATATATAATTTGTATATTCTACAATGCAAAAGCTTCTTTAACTTTATCAACGAAATCTAGTTTTTCCCAAGTAAATAATTCTACTTCTTTTTTAACTTCTGATCCGTCTGGAGATTTAAATGTTTTAGTTACAATTTCATTTTTTCTTCCCATATGACCATAGGCTGCAGTTTCAGAATAGATAGGGTTACGTAATTTCAATCTTTGTTCAATTGCATAAGGACGTAAGTCAAAAATACCTTCAACGATTCTAGCGATTTCACCATCCGTTTTGTTCACTTTAGCAGTACCATAAGTATTGATATATAAACCACATGGTTTAGCTACACCAATTGCATAAGAAACTTGAACTAAAACTTCGTCACACAAACCTGCTGCAACTAAATTTTTAGCAATGTGTCTTGTAGCATAAGCAGCAGAACGGTCTACTTTTGAAGGGTCTTTTCCAGAAAAAGCTCCACCTCCGTGAGCACCCTTACCACCGTATGTGTCAACAATTATCTTACGACCTGTCAAACCTGTATCTCCATGAGGTCCACCTATTACAAATTTACCAGTTGGGTTAATGTGATATTGGATTTCATCTGTAAATAAAGCTTGTAATTCAGGTCTCAATTTTGCTTTAACACGAGGGATTACGATGTTAATTATATCTTGTTTTATTTTTTCTAACATTTCAGCTTCAGAAGCAAAATCATCGTGTTGTGTTGATACAACGATGCTATCAATTCTCTGTGGAACATTGTCATCAGAATATTCGATAGTAACTTGTGATTTAGCATCTGGTCTTAAATAACCAATTAATTCAGGTTCGTTATTACGAATGTGAGAAAGTTCTTGTAAAATTTTGTGAGCTAAATCTAACGCTAAAGGCATATAATTTTCAGTCTCTTTAGTAGCATAGCCAAACATCATACCTTGGTCACCAGCTCCTTGAGCATTTGCTCTTGC
>CANGZT010000041.1 GCA_947458955.1 Flavobacteriia bacterium
CAAAAAATATGGAAATAGTTTCTTTTTTAAAAAGAATGATCCAAAAAGATTTGGTTATTCTATACGTTGTATAAAAGACTAACCATTTGAAATTCTCAAACTAACTACATTAAATTGTCTTATGAAAGAGATAATAATTAGTTTGATAGAAAAGGATTTGAAAAACAATCAATTACTTAATGGATTGTACAGTATAGGCTTAACCGATGATGATGCATATACGCTACATTTAGATATGATTATTTCTAAATTAATGGGTAACAAAAATGTTTCAGATAGTTGGTTAGCCTATTTAGAATATAATTCTTAAACTTATACTACGTGATTTGGACCGTAACCTGGACCAAGTAATTTTTAACAACCCTCTTCCACCAAACCACTACATTTTCAACGGCATAAAAAAAGCCTCACATTTCTGTGAAGCTTTTGTTGGCCTACTAGGGCTCGAACCTAGACTCTTCTGAACCAAAATCAGACGTGTTGCCAGTTACACCATAGGCCAGTATCTGAATGCAAAATTAGTAAGTTTTTTTATTGTTGCAAGAATGATTCGATTTTTTTTCAAAAAAAATCATAGCTTCAAAACAACTATTTATAAGTCAATATTTTAAATTATTTAAACACTAAATTTATTAGGTAATATTAATTTTTGATGAATTTCACCGCCTCATTTTTTAACGTTTATTAATTTGAAAATGAATTTCAAAAGCATAAAATCCTTATTTTCGTTGGTTTAAAAATCATAAGCCTTTCGCTTATTTCAAATTCAAACAAATAACAAAGAATGAATTACAAAAAAAGTAACATTGTTTTAGGTTGGATTAACTTTTTGATTGCAACCATCGTTTATTTTATCACGATCGAAGATACAGTTAGTTTGTGGGATTGTGGTGAATATATCACTGCAGCTTACAAATTAGAGGTTGGTCACCCTCCTGGTGCTCCCCTATTTATGTTATTAGGGAGATTGTTTTCTTTCTTTGCTTCTCCTGAAATGGTAGCTGTTTGGATCAACCGAATGTCTGCTTTATCGAGTTCGTTTACCATTCTCTTTATGTTTTGGTCTATCACCATGTTGGCTAAAAAAATGGCATTGAGAGACAAAAGAACCATGTCAATGGGTGAACAAATTGCTGTATTAGGTAGTGGCTTCATTGGTGCTATCGCCTACACTTTTACTGATTCATTTTGGTTCTCTGCTGTGGAAGGTGAGGTATATGCGATGTCCTCTTTGTTTACTGCTATTATTTTCTGGGCAATATTAAAGTGGGATGAAGAAACAACAGCAATCAAACACAATGAGTTAGAAACAAATACAAGCCCACTCAGATGGATGGTATTAATTCTATTCTTATTTGGTCTTGCTATCGGTGTCCATTTACTTGGATTACTTGTGGTTCCTGCTATTGCCTATGTAATTTATTTCAATCAATCTAAAGATTTCTCTTGGAAAGGTTTTTTCATCACAGGAATCATTTCCATTTTCACGCTTGGTTTTATTCAAGAGGGTATCATTCCTGGAACTATTTCATTGGCATCGAAATTTGAAATTGCCTTTGTAAATGACATGGGAATGCCTTTCTACATAGGTAGTATGTTTTTCTTCATCTTGTTAATAATTGGGGTGATTTTTCTTGTAAACTGGAGTAGAAAAAATGACAAACCCATTTTAAATGCTGCAGCCTTAGGGTTAATCGTTTTCTTAATCGGATATGGTTCATTTGCGACTATTGTAATTCGTTCAAGTGCAAATACACCTTTGGATGAAAACGACCCTGAAAACTTAGTAACACTTCACGCCTATTTAAAACGTGAACAATATGGTAGTTGGCCTATTGTTTATGGTCCATATTGGAATTCTAAAATGGACGATGATCAAACCCATTGGGGCGACCGTTCTCGTTTTTATGCTCGAAGATTTGTTGTCATGCGTGGTGATTCAGAATTAAAAGCTTTCAAAAGCGAACAACATGCTAAAGATTATTTAAAAACTTTAGGGGTTGGTCATGAAATTGTAGAAAAATATTTTGTTACTAATGAGAATTACAGAGAACACCAAGAACCTACTTACTTGCAAAATACCTTTTTGCCTCGTATGTATTGGAGTCAGGATCAACAAAAAATTGATGCTTACAAATCTTGGTCTGGTTATGATGAAACCGATGGTGCTGATTCAGAACTAGGAAGCGATGGTAAACGCCTGCCTACTTTCGGTGAAAATATGACCTATATGTTCCGTTACCAAGTTAATTGGATGTACTGGAGATATTTCATGTGGAACTTTGCAGGTCGTCAAAATGATATTCAAGGTCACGGCGATGCAATGAGAGGCAACTGGATTTCTGGTTTCAAGTCAATCGATCAAATGCATCTTGGAGATCAAGGTGATAACATACCAACCTATACAACAAACAACGAATCACATAACAAATTCTTCTTATTTCCTTTAATCTTAGGTGTGATCGGCATGATGTTTCATTTTTACAGGGCTCCTAAGGATGCCTTTGTAGTATTGTTAACGTTTTTCTTCACTGGTTTAGCAATTGTATTGTATTTGAACCAAAAACCTTTTGAGCCAAGAGAACGTGATTATGCTTATGCTGCTTCGTTTTATGCCTTTGCTATGTGGATCGGACTATCGGTATTTGCCTTATTTGATGTGTTCAGGAATATAGAAAAAACAGCTTTAAAAAGAAGTGCTATCATAACAGTTGGAATCTTGGCATTCTTGTTTATCATCGATATGAAAAGTGATTCGCTAACCGCTTCTTTCACTTGGTTATACATTTCCGTTATCGGATTTGTACTTGTGTTTGGTATGAATTTTCTTGGTAAAAAATTGAAAAACGAGTCACAAGGAGCAATCCTTTCGATTTTAATTACGATTATCGCTCCATTATTATTAGCAGTACAAGGTTGGGATGATCATGATCGTAGCGACAAAACTTCTGCAAGAGACTTAGCATACAACTATTTAGAATCTTGTAATAGAAATGCGATCTTGTTTACAAATGGTGATAACGATACGTTCCCATTGTGGTACTTACAAGAAGTGGAAGAAAAAAGAACCGATGTTAGAGTTTGTAATCTGTCATTAATGCAAACAGATTGGTATACAGAACAAATGATGATGAAAGCTTACGAATCTGAGCCTTTACCAATCAAATTCAGAGAAGATCAAATTTTGATGTATGCCGGAAATACGGATCAAGTCTATTTCTTATCCATGTTCGATTTAATGAATGCAGGAATTTCAAAAGAAGTACTTGAAAAATTGTATAAAGAAAAAATTAAGTATAACAAAACGGCCTTTACTGCTGCTTTTGAACAATTCCAAAATAACTGTAGTGTATTAGGCAATACAATCAAAGCCAAAACACCAACTGCACAAGGAAGAGTTGATGAAATCAAAAAATTATTAACGACAACAGTAGCGAATCCAGGTTATAAAGAAGTTGATCAATTTATGACTGCTGCTTTAGAAGTACTTGTTGGTTATTCTAATGGAATGATTGAACTTCCTCAAGGTCAAGCGGAACAGTTCCAACAGTTCTTAAAAGATTGGGAGACTAGTTGGGATTTCTTACCAATTGAAAAAGCCATGGAATTTGTACGTGATGACAACAACCAGATTACAAACAACAACAATAAATTACGCGTCTTCCCAAGTAAAGGATTTATTGTTCCAGTAAATAAGAAAAATGTTGTTGCTTCTGGTATCGTTTCCAAAGAGAAAGCGAAAGATCTACCTGCTGAAATAAGATTTGTTATTGATAAACAAGCCATTACTAGAGAGCAAGTAATGATGTTAGATGTCATAGCCAACAATGATTGGAAGCGACCTATTTATTTCTCTTCTCCTGGCGGATCTGATGTATCGATCGCATTATACACAAGCGGTTATGTACAACAGAATGGTATGGCTTATGAATTTACGCCATTGCAAGAGCGTAACCCTATCGATAAAGTCAAAATGTTGAACAACTTAACAAAAGTTTATAATTACGGTAAAATGAATCAAAAAGGAGTATTAAACGACTATTATACTCGACGTCATACTTCACAATACAGAGATCAATTTACGCGTTTAGCAGATGCATACTTATCAGAAGCAGATGATTTGAAAAATAATAAATCGCTCTATCCAAGTCAAATTAGTATGTTGAAACAGATGGGTAGAACAAAATCTGCAGATTCATTACAACGTATTTACACGAATGCAGACAAAACCATAAAAGAGAATAAAGCTTTTGCAATCAAACTGATTAAGCGTTCTCTTGAAGTAATGCCTATTGAGCGTGTGATAGATTATGGCGAGCCTTCTCCTGGTAGAGAAAACTACGATCTAGGAAATGGTCTAACTTTTGAAGCTTTCACAGATGGAACATTACAGGATTATGTAGGAATTTTATTCAGAGCAGGCGATAAAAAAGGAGGCGAAGCACTAGCTTCTAAAGTGAGTAATGAAATTGAAACTATCTTAAATTATTTTGCAAATAGCAAACCGAAATTTGCTTTAAATAATAAATCAGACCTTATCTCTGCTTTACACAATTACATGCTTGTTGCTACATTTGTTGGTGACCCTGAAATCGGAATACCAAACGGAAAAACAACGTCTAAGATGAGATCTTACATTCAGAAATACTACAATGTTGTTTTACCACGTATAATTAATGAATTAAAAATGACGGGGGATTTCAATCTAAAAGATATTCAGAACTTTAAAAATCATACCGATGCAGTTGCAATGAAATTTAATTTTATTGCAAAACCAAAAAATCAAGCCCCTGCAGGTGGTCAATCCTTAACACCAGAACAAATTCAGCAGTTGATGCAAAGTCAACAGTAAATCAATTTCTGTGTTACGTTTTTTTAAAACCCCATATCTAATAAAGAAACTTTTTTTTAGAAGGATATGGGGTTTTTCATTGAATAAAAAATCTGTTTACCTCACCTTTGACGATGGTCCTCATCCTGATATTACAATTTGGATTCTAGATTACCTCTCTAGAGAAAACATAAAAGCGACCTTTTTTTGTGTGGGCGAAAACGTTAGAAAATATCCAGAAATTTTTACTAGAATTATAAAAGATGGACATTCAGTTGGTAACCATACCATGCACCACAACAAAGCTAGTAGTTCTCAAAAAAAAGAATATTTAGATTCGATATCTCAAGCATCAGAATTAATCAAGTCCAATCTTTTTCGACCTCCATACGGAAGATTACCAATTACATGGGAAGAAAGTTTTTTAAAGGACTATAAAATTATCATGTGGAGTTGGCTCTCATATGACTTTGATAAAAATATATCGGTAAAAACCATCTTAAAAAAAGCAAAAAAAATAAAATCAGGAGATATTTTAGTGCTTCATGACAACCCTAAAATTACAGCGAAACAAAAAGAATTATTACCAAAATTAATTCGAGAGCTTAAAGACAATAATTTTACATTTGAAACGATTTCATAAATGAAAAAAACAAAAATCAGTCAATATAACGATCAAATCATTGCATCTTTAAAGTTATTTTTTGATGGACATTTATTTATCATTCAACATAAACTATATCGACATTTAATCATTACGGGAATTATTTTTATTTTGATATTTACTGTGGGGCTAACCTACCTAATTCAGTTAATCAATTGGACAGAAATGACTTACTCTGATGATATTGAACACTTCTTGACAACATATATTAATTTAAGTTCCAGTTATATTGATTATATAACCCAAGGTGGATTTTGGATTATTAAACATGCTTTAAAAGCAAATAAAGACTCTATTTTTTTATCCTTATTTTTAATTATTGGCACCCCTTATTTATCTTTTTTAAGTGGTAAAATCCAAAAATTAGTAACACAAACTGATTCGAAGTTTAACTTAAAAAAATTCTTTAAAGAAATTTACAGAGGGCTAAGCATCTCATTAAGAAATACCTTTAAACAATTTCTATGGTTTTTATTGATCTTGATTCTTTCTTTTATACCATACATGGAATACCTTACTCCTCTTTTTGGATTTATTATTCAAGCTTATTATAATGGAATTCTTATAACAGATTATACGCTTGAACAGAAAGGTTTTTCTATTTCAGATAGTTTTAAATTTTACAAAACGAATAAATTCGCAATGTTTTCCACTGGATTAGGTTTTATGTTTATCTTGTTAATACCAGTAATTGGCTGGTTTATAGCACCTACCTATGCACTTGTATCTGCCTCTTTGTATTTTGAAAAAAATCGAGTCGCTACTGGAAATACAATTTAACTATTCACATAATTTTTGAACCTCACCTAGGATTTCATCAATACGTTTATCATTAATTCCTATCCTAACCAATATTTTTCGATTAAAAGTCAAATCTTTCGCTAAAATTATATTCTCATCTAACAATGCTTTTTTTTCCTCAGTCAGCAACGTTGACAAACAAGTTACAGGATATAAACCTGTTTCATCAATGAGATCTTTTAAAGCAAATTTAGCGGGATAATCCCAACTTAATAACTGAATATTTTTACAATTTCCATATGCTTTGGCGTCATCTGTAAATCTTGAATTGGTAACTATCCAACCTTTAAATGTTTTATAATTACCCAAATCAGAACCATTTTGTAAAATATCTTCAAATCTAGAATGTATATATAAAGGCACTTTAACATCTACAGAAATACCACCCTGATTTTTGTATTTACATTCCATCAACATAAGCTCATTTCCCTTTCTACATTTCACGTCAACTTCATGTGTTACACATTTCCCTTGTAAAATAAGCCCTGTTTCTGTATTATAACCTTGAGCAGTAAATAGTGCCGCTATGAATTTTTCAAAAGGATAACCAGATGGACCTAATTCCATCATTCCGTTTTTTAGATTATACCTTGACGCATTATGCGAGTTTTGTTTTTTCAATAAACGAAAGGCAAGAGAATATATCTTATTTGTAGAAATACCATTCACTATTTCACTTTGTAATTGATCGATAATACTATTTGCTTCTTCGTAAGTTGCATTGGATCGAATCAAAGAGTTTCGTAGCTTGCTTTCAGAAAACGTTTCCATTTTCCCTGATGCTTTTTTTACTTTGATATGTCTATGACTCATTGTAATTTAATTTCATCTAATAATTCAGGTACAAGCACCTCTACTCCTAATTCATCTTGTAATTTTACACGAAATACATTCTGAGCAGTTGGCTCGCCGTGAACTAAAATTATTTTCTCAGGGATTTGATTCATTGCTTTTACCCAATCAATCATTCCTTTTTGGTCTGCATGGGCAGACAATGAGTCTATCGTTTGAATCTCAGCTCCAATTTGAACATACTTACCTCTAATCTTCAATTCCTTTGCGCCTTCCTTCAAGCTTCTACCTCTAGTCCCCTCTCCTTGGTATCCGACCAAAAGTATTGTGTTTAATGGATCCCAACCTAATTGAGAAATGTAATTTAAAACTCTACCCCCCGTAATCATACCACTGGCAGCAATAACAATTTTTCGTTTCTCATCTTTGATTATACGCTGTGTTTCTCGAATATCTTTTACAAACTTGACATGCCTATCCAAATTATATATCTTTTTATTGGATAGTTTATGCCATCCAGAATAACGTAGAAAAATTTCTGTAGCACTAGTACCCATCGGACTATCTAAATATACTGGAATTGCTGGAATTCTTTTTAAATCTTTTAATTCATTGATTAAATATAAAATCTCTTGAGCACGACCAACTGCAAAACTTGGAATTATAGTTGTGCCTCCTCTTTCCCAAGTATTTAAAATAACACTTTCTAAAAGGTCTAATACATCTTCTTTTGGATGAATTCGATCTCCATAGGTACTTTCTAAGACTAAAAACTCTGCTCCTTCAGGTACCTCAGGTGCCGCTAATAAATCATCATTTCCACGACCTAAATCCCCCGAAAAAATAATTTTTCTACCATCTATATGAAACTCTAAACTTGTGGAACCTAAAATATGTCCATTTTTAATAAATTCTACCGTAATATCTTCACTTATTCTAACTCGTTCTCTATCTTGATGCGTTTCGATTAACTCTATTACTTTATCAACATCACTCTCAGTATATAGTGGTATTGCTGGAGAGTGCTTAGAATACCCTTCTTTGTTCGCTTGAAATGCTTCTTCTTCTTGAATTTTGGCACTATCTCTCAAAATCAATTCAACCAATTCTTTGGTAGGAGCAGTCATTAAAATTCTTCCTTTGTAGCCATTTTTAACCAACACAGGTAGGTACCCACAATGATCTAAGTGAGCATGGGTTATTACAACTGCATTTATTGAAGCGATTTGAACAGGAAATGGCTCTCTGTTTTTTTCTCTTAATTTCTTTAACCCTTGATACAAACCACAATCAACCAATACCTGTGTATGTTTGGTTTTAAGAAGATGTTTAGATCCTGTAACTGTACCTGCTGCTCCTAAAAATTTGATCGAAATAGAACTCTCTTTCATTTGATTAATAATTAAATTTATTGACTTATGACAACGATCATAAGGTACGCCTATTTAGATATGAATTATACCTTCCAATTATGCTAGTTCAATATTCAGCATAATAATTAAGAAAAGATATGATTTTGATCACTTTTATTAAAATCATTTATTATTCTAACAATAAACGATCTTTCCCATCAAAATAGGGTGATTGAATTGATAATACTTTAAGTGGTATAGCTGAAGTTACTTCAACTTTATGCGGTGTGTTTTTAGGAATAAAAATATAATCCCCTTTTTTTATGTTGATCGTTCTATCACCTAACAACATTTCAGCTTCACCTTCTATCACATAGATTGTTTCGGAATGCTCTCTGTGTAGGTGTTTTTTGACTCCTTGTTTTATTGATATTACAAACGATGAAGTCAAAGAATCACCTCCGATTCGTTCAATTTTTATTAATTCTTCTGATTTAAAAGGTATAGAATCTAACTGAAGATGTAATTGACCAAAGTAAGAATTTGATGTAAAAAACAAGAAGAAACACAATATATACTTCATTATTTACGTTTAAAAATTGGAACTGTTGAACAAGGTTCGCCATACATGATTGATTTTGCAACGGGCTGTAACTTTTGTATCAATTGTGACATAGCATATTCAGGTTCAACAATATCTGCACATCCTTTTATTATAATTCGACCATCTTTGAATTCAGACAAATCCAAAACCTCAATTTTATTGGATATTAATTGTTTTTCAAGAGCAATTTGATTACCAACTATCACCATTTTAGCTACATCTACCAATTTAGAGCTCACTAACATATATGCCCAAGTAGGAACAATAGCATCTTCAGAACAAAAAATATGAACATATTTACCCTTGAATTGAGACCAATCATTAGAATCAATATACTCCCGGAACATTTTTTCTTTCAAAATTAAACGTTCCCATAACTGATCTGCAATATCTATACCTATAATCTGTGATTTATCTGGTTTAAATATCGCAAGATCCATAGATATCAAACCACTTTCTTTAACCTTATTTCTAATTTCTTCCATATTAATATTTAAAAGCTAAACCGACGGAGATCAGTGGGCCACCCAATCCAAATTCACCGACTAAACCTACATATTGTGAAAAATAATACCTACCTCCAACACATACACGAGCAGAAACAGGAAAAGGAATTAACTGAATTCGATTTTTAAATTCCTCTGTATTATCTATCGAATTTTTAGTTGATCTATAAGTTCTATTATTGTATCCCAAACCAAAACCAATATAGGTATCAAACCTAGGATTATCGTGTTCAAAATGATAATTTACCCTAAAATGAATTCTCAGTCGCTCCATAACAGAATGAAAATTGTCTGATTTAATAATTGTATTATCACCAAACCAAGTGGTATCATTCATTTGATACTTAAAATCAACATAATTATACATCAAATCAACACCTACTCCAAGATTATCATCTACTAAGTATTCAGCTCTGAAACCTGATGGACCTAATCCATTTAGTGAAATAGGCTGATGGTTGCCCAATCCTGAGGTAACTAATATTTTACCAAAATTAGGAGCTCCTAAATAAGTATCTAGCATAATATTTCCAGGGTATAATGCTTGTGACTTTAAATTCAGTGAGGTCAATAAAAAAAACAATATCACTAATCTTTTCATAACTCATAATTAGGAACGTTGAATTTAATAAAATCATCGTTACGAAAATAAAAAAGGCTGACCAAAATTGGTCAGCCTTCGAATTAAGTTATAAAAGCGTGATTAAGCTTCTTGTAGTTTAATCAAGTTCAACGCAGAACCAGCTTTAAACCACTCGATTTGAGAATCATTATAAGTATGGTTCACTTGTATGTTTTCAATCGTACCATCTTTATGGTTGATTTCAATCGTTAACGGTTTGTTTGGTGCGAAATCAACTAAATCAATAAAGTTAAAAGTATCATCTTCTTGGATTTTATCGTAATCAGCTTCATTTGCAAAGGTTAATGCTAACATCCCTTGTTTTTTCAAATTTGTTTCATGAATACGAGCGAATGATTTTACTAAAACAGCTCTTACACCTAAATGTCTTGGCTCCATTGCCGCATGTTCTCTTGAAGAACCTTCACCGTAGTTTTGGTCACCTACTACAATTGACGGAACTCCCGCCGCTTTGTATGCTCTTTGAACTGCAGGAACTTCACCAAATTCACCAGTCAATTGGTTTTTTACTTTATTTGCTTCACCGTTGAAAGCATTGATTGCACCAATTAACATGTTGTTAGAGATGTTATCTAAGTGTCCACGGTAACGTAACCAAGGTCCAGCCATCGAAATATGGTCAGTAGTACATTTACCTTGTGCCTTAATTAACAACTTTGCACCTGTAATATTTTGACCGTCCCAAATTGGGAAGTTTTCTAATAATTGTAGTCTAGATGAATCAGTTGCTACAATAACATCGATTGAAGAACCATCAGCTGCAGGTGCTTGGTATCCATTATCTTCTACAGCAAAACCTCTTTTTGGTAATTCATCTCCAGTTGGTGGATCTAATTTTACCTGCTCTCCATTAGCGTTTGTTAAAGTATCTGTAATTGGATTGAATCCTAAATCACCAGCAATTGCTAAAGCAGCTACCATTTCTGGAGAAGCTACGAAAGCGTGAGTATTTGGGTTACCATCTGCTCTTTTAGAGAAGTTACGGTTGAAAGAGTGAATAATAGTATTTTTCTCTCCTTTTTCAGCACCTTCACGATCCCATTGTCCGATGCATGGACCACAAGCATTTGTAAAGATTTTCGTTCCTAATTTTTCAAATGTTGCAACAAAACCATCTCTATCAATTGTGTAGCGAACCTGTTCTGAACCTGGATTGATACCAAATTCAGCCTTCGCTGTTAAGCCTTTTGCAACAGCTTGTTCAACAATAGAAGCAGCTCTAGCGATATCTTCATAAGAAGAATTAGTACAAGAACCAATTAGACCCCACTCTACTTTTAATGGCCAACCGTTCGCTTCAGCCTCAGCTCTTAATTCAGATACTGGAGTACCTCTATCTGGAGTAAATGGACCGTTTACATGTGGCTCTAACGTATTTAAATCAATTGTTATTACTTGGTCGAAGTAAGCTTCTGGGTTATCATATACTTCTTTATCACCTGTTAAATAATCAGCAATTTTATCGGCTTCGTTTACTACTTCTTGACGACCAGTAGCAATTAAATAACGACGCATAGAATCATCATAACCAAAAGTCGAAGTTGTCGCTCCAATTTCAGCACCCATGTTACAAATAGTTCCTTTTCCTGTACAAGATAATGAAACCGCTCCCTCGCCAAAGTATTCAACAATCGCTCCAGTTCCTCCTTTCACAGTTAAAATATCAGCCACTTTTAAGATAACGTCTTTTGCAGAAGTCCAACCGTTTAATTTTCCTGTCAATTTGATACCAATCAACTTAGGAAATTTCAATTCCCAAGCCATGCCTGCCATCACATCTACCGCATCAGCACCACCAACACCAATCGCTACCATCCCTAAACCACCTGCATTTACAGTATGAGAATCTGTTCCAATCATCATTCCACCAGGGAACGCATAATTTTCTAATACTACTTGGTGAATAATTCCAGCTCCTGGTTTCCAGAAACCAATTCCATATTTACTAGATATAGAAGATAAGAAGTTATAAACTTCGTTATTTTGGTTCAATGATTCTTGTAAATCTTTAGTAGCGCCAACTTTCGCTTGGATTAAGTGGTCAGCATGTACCGTAGAAGGTACAGCAACTTTCTTTTTTCCAGCTTGCATAAATTGTAATAATGCCATTTGAGCAGTTGCATCTTGCATAGCCACTCTGTCTGGAGCGAAATCTACATAAGACTTGCCTCTTTCGTAAGCAGTTGTAGCATTTCCGTCCCACAAGTGTGCATAAAGGATTTTTTCAGCTAAAGTTAAAGGCTTATTAACCACTTTTCTTGCAGCATCAACGCGTTCAGGAAAGGCAGCATAGACCTTTTTAATCATGTCTAAATCAAAAACCATAGTATTTGTTTTAAATAGTGTACAAAATTTCTTGGCCAAATTTACAAAAACTTGACCTTATATATGTGTATGTATTTAATTAATTTAAGTCTTTTAAAGTATCTTTTCTTAAAATAGAACCAATCACCCAATGTCCTAAATAAATAAAAGGGGTTAAAAGAACTGCGATTACGAGTTTTGTACCATAACCTACACTTCCCATTTCCCAAAATTGTTTTCCGTCAATTTTACCCGGAAGGTAAAAGGCTATGCCTAAAACAATAAATGTGTCAATCAATTGAGAAAACATGGTTGAACCGGTAGCTCTCAGCCAAATGTATTTATCTCCCGTTCTTTTTTTAAATGCTCCAAAAATAAAGACATCAAGCAATTGAGAAACCACAAAAGCAATCACACTTCCTATAATGATCCACATCCCTTGCCCGAAAACTTCGTTAAATGCTTTATCTTGAACTGGAGAGAAAGAAACCGCAGGAATTTGCATTCCCATAAACAACAAAACAAATGCATAACATATCAAAACGGCTGTAATGAATGTCAATTTTCGAACTCCTTTGTGTCCGAAATATTCATTAATCAAATCAGTAGTAATAAAAACAATCGGCCAAGGTAAAATCCCCAAACTAAATGTATAACCAAACAATTGAATTAATTTACCTCCAATCAATTCAGCAACAACAGCATTGGTTATAAAAACACCAGCTAAAACGACAAAAACTAAATCTCTTTTAGATCTAAACATAAGCACACGTATTGAGCAACATCAAAAGTAAATGATTTATTTAAGTTAGACTCTTGTTATTTATGACATAAAATGATAAATTTGCAGACTTATTAAAAACATAAATTAAATTTTTATGAATCATTACGAAACTGTTTTCATCTTAACTCCCGTTTTGTCTGATGATCAGGCAAAGGAAGCAGTGCAAAAATTCGAAGGTGAGATTGCTACCTTTGGTGGAAAATTAAAGCACACAGAGAAATGGGGCTTGAAAAAATTAGCTTACCCAATTCAAAAGAAAACTACTGGATTTTACTATTTAGT
Organism: Flavobacteriia bacterium; assembly: GCA_947458955.1. Classification (GTDB taxonomy): domain Bacteria; phylum Bacteroidota; class Bacteroidia; order Flavobacteriales_D; family Crocinitomicaceae; genus CANHVK01. The sequence goes on from CANGZT010000041.1 coordinate 13,564, forward strand.
AGAATTCGAAGCAGAAGGTCATGTAGTTGCTGACTTAGAATTATCTTTCAAACGTGACGAGCGTGTAATGCGTTTCTTAACTGTAAAGATGGATGCACACCATGTTACTTATGCTGAGAAAAGAAGAGCTAAAGTTGGAAAAACTGTAGAAGCTTAATTTTTAACCTTAAATTTAGAACACAATGTCACAAAACGATATTCGCTACTTAACGCCGATTAACATCGACATTAAAAAACAAAAATACTGTCGTTTCAAAAAAAGCGGTATTAAATTCATCGATTATAAAGATGCTAACTTCTTG
>CANGZT010000042.1 GCA_947458955.1 Flavobacteriia bacterium
AAATTGTCCAACATAATTCGATCTACCCCACCGATAGCTAACACCTGATTCAACTCATCAAAATTTCTTACTTCTATCTCTACTTTTAAATTTTTACCTGATTCTTTTAGATATGCTTGTGTACGTTCGATAGCAGGTTTAATTCCACCAGCATAATCTATGTGATTATCTTTCAACATAATCATATCATATAAGGCAAATCGATGATTTTCACCACCACCTATTCTAACAGCCCATTTTTCCATGTAACGGATACAAGGGGTTGTTTTACGTGTATCTAAAAGTCGTGTATTTGTTCCTTCTAATAGAGAGACAATTTTATTTGTTTGAGTAGCGATCCCACTCATACGTTGCATAAAATTTAGAACCAATCTTTCTGTAGCTAAAATAGAGCGGGAAGATCCAGTAACAGTAAATGCAATATCTCCTTTTTTAACAGGAGTACCATCTATAATACGAACATCAACTTTCAAAGAAGGGTCATATTTTCTGAAAATACGAACAGCTAAGTCGACCCCAGCAAGTATACCATCATCTTTTACAAATAATGTTGCTTTTCCTTTTGCATTTTCTGGCACACACGCTAAACTGGAATGATCTCCATCACCAATATCTTCTAACAATGCTGATTCTATAATTTCGTCTACTTGCATGGCCTTTATTTTTTTGATTTGTAATGAGTGATAAAGTTAGCAGTTTTTTATTTGATGGGCTTATATTACATCATTCAAGTTTAATTAAAAATAATTTGTTTACTTCTTGGTTGAATATAAATAAATACACTGATTCATTTTTTTATTTTTGTTGACTAAATGTAAGATTATGTCAGAAATTCAAGAAACAACAAAACCAAAAAGTAATGGTATACTTCTGCTAGTAGTTATTGTATTACTATCTATCTCAGCATATTTAGCTTTTTCATTAACTAAAAAGAACAAAGAACTAAATACGTGTAGTAATGCTAACAAAGTATTGGAGGCAGATATCAACGGAATGAATGAAATGATGTCTGGATATGTTGGTAATTTAAGTAATGACCTAAAATCTGATTTTCAACAAATGTTGAATACATACGACGCATTGAAAGTCAAAGATTCAACACAAGCATTACAGGTTCAAGAACAAAAAACAAAAATTCAATCATTAATAAACCAATTGAATAGTGGTAAAAAATTAAGTGCACAACAAATCTACACCCTAAAGAAAGAAAATGAGACGTTACGAAATATTATGAAGGGGTATGTAAAACAAATTGATTCTTTAAACACGATGAATGTAAAATTGTCTAGTGACTTAGAAACTAAAAAACAAGAATTACACCTTACATCCAATGAAAGAGATCAATTTAAAGCACAAGCCGAGGAAAGTGCAACTTTAGTAAAAAAAGGATCTAAACTTACCGCTTTAGGTTTTAATTCAGGAGCGTTACGTATGAAAATGAACAACACTACAGAACCGACTAATAAAGCAAAAAGCGCTGTTCAACTTAAATCAGGGTTTACAATTTCTGCAAATTCGCTTTCTAAAGCTGGTAAAAAAATTATTTATTTACAAATAACTGATCCTGAAAGTAAAATCTTACAAGCTAAAGAAAGTTATGTCATTAATACAGATGCTGGTAGTGTTCCTTATTCTGACAAAAAAGAAATTGATTACAACAATGAAAATCTAGATGTAACTATATACTATGACTTAAAAGAAGGAGAAGCATTAAAAGGTAATTATAAAGTAAAAATTATTTGTGAAGGACAGACTATAGGTACAGATAGTTTTACACTAAAATAAAAAATACATCAAAATAAAAGGGGCTGTTCGATTGAAGAGCCCCTTTTATTTTGTTCATAATTTAAACTTATTTCCAAACACCCATTGCACAGAATTTATCAATACGTTGATTAATTCTTTCCGTAGGATTTATTTTTTCTAATTCAACAAGCGTTGATTTTACATATTGCTTTACAGTCTCAAACATTTCTTCTTGACTTCGATGAGCACCATTAATCGGTTCATTCAAAACCTCATCAACTAGATTGAGGTTTTTCATATCTGTTGAAGTTAATTTCAATGCTTCAGCAGCTTTTTCCTTATAATCCCATGATCTCCATAAAATGGATGAACAAGACTCTGGAGAAATCACTGAATACCATGTGTTTTCTAACATAACTACTTTATCTCCAACTCCAATTCCCAAAGCACCACCGGATGCACCTTCACCAATAATGATACAAATCACAGGAACTTTCAAACGCATCATTTCATAAATATTGCGCGCTATTGCTTCTCCTTGACCTCTTTCTTCAGCTTCTAAACCTGGAAATGCTCCAGGCGTATCAATAATCGTAACAATAGGTTTATCAAATTTTTCAGCTAGCTTCATTAAGCGCAAGGCTTTTCTATATCCTTCAGGATTAGCCATACCAAAGTTACGGTACTGACGCATTTTTGTATTGATTCCTTTTTGTTGACCGATAAACATAACTGATTTGCCATCTAACAATCCAAAACCACCAACCATCGCTTTATCATCTTTCACCGAACGATCACCATGTAACTCTTGAAAAGTTCCATTAGTAATAGCATTAATATAAGCTAATGTATACGGTCTATCTGGGTGACGAGACAACTGAACGCGTTGCCAAGGAGTTAGATTAGAGAATATTTCTTTCGTTTTTTCTTCTAACTTTGACTGAAGCACATTGATTTTGTCTGTCATATCAATTTCAGTAGTTAAACCAATTTGCTTGGTTTGCTCAATTTGTTCTTCCAATGCTTTTATTGGTTCTTCAAAATCTAAATATGTTGACATAATATTAAATTTGTGGACGTAAAATTACAAAATTTGTCCAAACCTAATGAATTCTTGACATGATATTATACCCTCCTTGCAAAATAAACCTTGGTTTACATATACTTCACAAAAGAAACGATGGGTTCCATGAACTGGATACATGTATGTATGAAATTCCATTATTCGATATCTTGGAGATAATTCCAGCTAAAAATTTTGAATTCAGCTCTTCTGGACTAACTATTCCTGGAGAGATTGAAACCAATTTATGTGTAAAAGCTTTCAAACTATTAAAAGAAAATCATGACATTTCAAATGTAAAAATGCATTTACACAAACAAATTCCGATGGGTGGAGGTCTAGGTGGAGGATCTTCTGACGGAACCTATGCACTTAAAATGCTTAACGAATTATTTAAATTAGATCTATCTGAAGAAACACTCGAAAAATATGCAGCTACGTTAGGCAGTGATTGTGCTTTTTTTGTTCGTGGAGAAGCTCAAATAGCAAATGGAAGAGGTGAAATTTTGACTCCAATGAAATTAAATCTAAAAGGACTTTATTTAAAAATTATAAATATTGGTATTCATATTTCTACAGCGAATGCTTATAAAGGGATTGTTTTTCAAAAACACAACAAAAAAATCAATGAATTAATCAATTTAAAGCCAGAATATTGGAAAGAAAACCTTCAAAACGACTTTGAAATCAGTGTGTTTAAAAATCACCCTATACTAGAAGAAGTAAAAAAACAACTATACTTCGAAGGTGCGGTTTACGCATCCATGTCAGGAAGTGGTTCGACAATGTATGGAATATTCAATGAAACACCTGAAAAAGACTCATTTGCACATTTTAATCCTGAATACGAAATAATGATTGAACTTTAATTACAATTTTTATTTATTCGTTCCATAATCTCTTTAAAACCAAGATTTACAGCGTTATGCCAGTCTAAACACGCTCCATTTTTATCTCCCAGCTGAAATTTTGCGTCACCTCGTTGCACATAAACATTCACATTATTAGGCTCCTTGGATAGTACGATATCACAATCTATTATCGCTTCAGCAAATTTTTGCATTTGCATTTTAATTAAGATATTAGACCTATTCACTTCTAGGTTTTTTGAATCTAATTCTAAGGCTTTGTTATTATCAATCAATGCACCTCGATAATCACCCAATTCAGACTTTACAATAGCCCGTTGAATAAATGCATCAGCGTACTTTTCATCTAACTCAATCGCCTTACTAAAATCTTCAATTGCAATTATATAGTTTCGTGTTTTCATACTTGTTTTACCTCTGTAAACATAAAACTTAACCCCATTGGAGTCTAAAACAATTGATTTTGTAAAAAAGTCAATTGCATTTTTATATTCTCCTAATTCTAATTTTAATAATCCTAGATGAAAATAAGTTTCTGCATTTGAAGTATTCTTTTTTAAGACAAAATTAAAATCATGATTTGCCGATTTAAAATCACCCAACTTTAGATAAGCATCTCCACGTTTCAAATAAAGCTCAGACCATGAGGTATCAATCAATAAAACACGATTATAATCCTCAATTGCACTAGCATAATTACTAATACTTTGTTTAAGATCTGCACGTGCAACAATTGCATCTACAAATTCTGGATCTATTTCTACAGCTTTGTTATAATCAGAAATTGCATTAATTTTTTCTCCTAAAATTGTGTTCATTTCTGCTCTATAAAAATAGGAATACAAATGTTTAGGGTCAATTTGAATAACTTTATTAAAGTCAGAAATAGCGTCTTGATATTTGTTTAAATCTTTGTAACATAGAGCTCTACTATAATATGCATTCGCATCTCTAGGTGAAATCTCAATCGCTTTGGAAAAATCGTATACTGCTTCATTGTATTTTTTCAATTTTACATGTAAACCGCCACGATTTCGGTAAGCACGCTCATAGACAGAATCGATTTGTATGCATTTTTCATAATCTTCGATTGCACCAAAATAATTACCAATCTCTGCTTTTGCTTGTCCACGATTGAAATAGGCATTTACGAACATACTATCTTTCGCAACCGATCGATCAAAATCATCAATTGACTTAGCATAATTTCTTAACATATGATGCGTATTTCCTCGATTAAAGTATGCAAGTGAATTATTGGTGTCCAGTTTAATTGATCTAGAAAAATCTGCAATAGCATCTCTATGCTCACCTATTTCAGATTTTGCAATTCCACGATTCATGTAAAAATTTGACTTCGTTGAATCTAATTCAATTGCCTTTGAAAAATCAGATATAGCACCCAAAAAATCTTTGTTATCAAATTTAGTGTTACCACTTATAAATAATTCTTCAGCGGTTTGTGCTGTAAGTGCAAATTGCATCAAAACGAAAAAAAGTAAACCTATAAATTTCATGATAATGTGTGTCTTTGTTGAATTTATGAAGATAATAAATAAATTATAACTTATTGAAAGTCGGTTTGTTTTTTAAAACGATTCTAAGGAAATTTCACATCCCACAAAAACAAAGCATGAGCGGGTACTGATGTTTTCGCTTCTGAGCGATCTTTTTTATTTAATATTTCTTGAATTGAATGAACCTCAAGTTTTCCGTAACCTATCTCTAACAAGGTACCTACTGTTGCTCTTACCATATTTCGTAAAAATCGATCTGCAATGATTTGAAAATACCATTTTCCGTTTTCATATTCAACCCAAACAGCCTCCCTAACATCACATAGATTTGTATGAACATCTGTATGAAGCTTCGAGAATGAAGTGAAATCTTTTTTTCCTAAAAGTTCAATAGCTGCTTCATTCATTTTTTGATAATCTACTTTCTGATGAAGCAACAAACTTGTTTCATTTAAAAAGGGATCTTTTTGATGATGAACAAAATAACGATAACTTCGTTCTGTGGCATCAAATCTGGCATGAAATTGATCTGAAACTATTTTTATACTGTAAAATACAATGGAAGGAGGAAGTATTTTGTTCATTTTATACAATAGCACATCTTCATCGTACTTTGATTCATCTAAATCAACATGCATCACATAATATTTTGCATGAACTCCTGTATCGGTTCTACCACAACCGACTATTGAAACTTTGGTTTGATATAATTTTTGGAAACAGTTCTCAATTTCAGCTTGAACTGAATGTTGTTTTGGTTGTCTTTGCCAACCAAAAAAATGAGAACCATTGTAAGCTAAATCAATGCGATACCTTTTCATATCAGAGAATATTTACTTCCCTTTCTAATTCAATTGAAAACTTTGTGTAAACATCATCAATAATTGCTTGTGATAATTCAAAAACCTCTTTTCCAGTAGCTCCCCCATAATTTACCAACACCAATGCTTGTTTTGTATGAACACCGCAATTACCGACTTTTTTTCCTTTCCAACCAGCTGTCTCAATCAACCAACCTGCAGGAATTTTTACATGGTTTGAGCTTATTGTATAACTAGGAACATCCGGGTAACTTATTTTGATGTTTTCATATACAGGATTTGAAACTACCGGATTTTTGAAAAAACTGCCCGCATTTCCTAATTCTTTTGGATCGGGTAGCTTACTTTTTCGAATAGAAATTACAGCATCACTCACCTCTTTTATAGAGGGTATTGTAATTCCTTTGGACGCTAATTCAGCATTTATTGCCCCATAACTAGTGTTTAATACTGCATGTTTCTGTAACCTAAAATAAACATGGGTAATAATGAATTTCCCTTTTAGTTTTCGTTTAAAGACACTCTCTCTATAACCAAATTCACATGCTTCATGCGAAAACGTATGAATTTCTTTAGTAGCAATCTCTAATGCTTCTAATTTTTCAAAGCAGTCTTTTATTTCAACTCCATAAGCACCAATATTCTGCATGGGTGAAGCTCCTACACTCCCTGGAATTAAAGATAAATTCTCCAATCCATAGTATTGATTTTCAATAGAAAACATGACTAAATCATGCCAAACAACTCCTCCTCCCACTTTTAGTAATACAGTTTCAGTTGTTTCTTCAGCTACTTCTACTCCAAGTATTTCATTTTTTAAAACCAGTCCTTGAATGTCTTTTGTTAATAATAGATTACTTCCTCCACCAAGTATAGTAAGTTGATTTCCTGCCGATTGATCTACTAATGATTGTAAGGTTTTTACATCGGAAAAAGTAGCAAATAACTCAGCATAGGAATCTATTCCAAAAGTGGTGTATGGCTTTAAATTAACGTGCTTACGAAACATCTTTAGTTTATTTTAATTCATAATAGTGTGGAATTCTCATTTGAATGCCTTCGAATTTCTCAAAAGTAGAAATAGTATGTAAATAGTCCTCTACAAGTTTGGGCATTTTATGCTTTGTCAATGAAATTTTAGAAATTTCTTTCATTTCATCCAATTCTTCCAACCATGTTTCAAGTGCTTCTTGTTTTTTTAATGGCCAATATTTGATTACCGGTGACTTTAACTTAACTTTTTTAATTGCGAATTTGATAGCATCATCTAAACCTCCAATTTCATCAACTAACCCGATTTGTTTTGCTTTTGCACCTGTCCATACCCTTCCTCTAGCAATACGATGTACCTCAGCTTTGCTTAATTTTCTACCAATGGCAACCTTAGAAATAAAATCAGCATATATTCCATTTACATCTTTTTGAATAATTGCTATCTCTTCAACTGAAAGTCTTTTATTCAAAGAAAGTACTGCATGCTTGTTTGTTTCAACACGATCAAAGGTAATTCCTAACTTTTCTTCAAACAATCTTCCTGTAAAAGGTATCACTCCAAACACACCTATTGAACCAGTAATAGTGGTTGGCTCAGCAAAAATATAACTAGCAGGTGTTGATATGTAATAACCTCCGGAAGCAGCTAAATCTCCCATTGAAACGATTACTGGTTTTGACTTTTTTGCTAACATAACTTCACGCCAAATGATATCACTTGCTAACGCTGAACCACCAGGGCTATTTACACGTAAAACAATTGTTTTTATCGATTCTTCGAGTCGTGCCTCGCGAATGTAGGATGCTACTTTGTTTGAGGATAATTCTTTTCCATCGACTGTAATTTCTCCCTCAGCTAAAATAACAGCTACAGAAGGATTTTTAACATCTACTAAAGACTGATCTTCGTAAAAAGATTTTTTTGCATATTTCTCAAAATTAATAAATGGTATTTTTTTATTCGATGACAAGCGTATTCTTTTTGCTAATAAACCATCTATTTCATCTTGATATAAAGCTGCTTTTAACAAACCATATTTAACAGCATCTGAAACAGTTGTCACTGTAGCGCCTTCTGCATAAATATTCAATTTTTCCTTGGTTATACCAGTGCTTTTGGAAAGACCTGTTTTAATCTCGTCCCAAATAGCATTGTAAATTTCTTGGGTTTGTAATCTTGCTGAATCTGAAAGTTTAGTATGTATATAGGGTTCGACAGCGCTTTTGAAGTGATTTTCATGACCTCGAATAACTTGCATTTCAACTCCTAGCTTAGTTAGTGTATTGTAGTAAAACTCATACTCTCTTCCTAAACCTAAAAATTCAATGTGTGTTGAAGGAAAACCATAATTTTCCTGTGCCGACGAAGTAAGATATAATTGCTTTAGTGTTATTAATTCACCTGTATTGTATGCTACAACAAATTTCCCTGATTTTTGAAAAGATTCAATCCCCTTTTTTAGTTCTTTTATGGTAGCATATCCTGCATTCAAATTAGATAATTCCAAATAGAGACCTTTAACCGTTGGATCTTTTTTTGCTTTCTCCAAACCAAAAAGTAAATCTGATAATCCGAGCTGTTCTTTTACAGAAAAGGTATAAGGGTCAAACTCACTTTTACTATTTTCCAAAATAGTCCCATCAAGTCGCATTTTTAAAATGCCAGAAGCATTCTCTTCTTTTTCATTTCCAGAAAAGCTAGCTATGACGCCGCCCAAAACCCCAAAAAAAGCAAACAAACTAATTATTCCAGCTACAATTACAGCAATTAAAGTAGGCCAAAAAATACGCCAAAAAGAGATTTTCATATGTTTATCTATTACAAGATCTATGAACAAAAATAATCAACCCTATCTAGATAAAGCTAAAAGATTAATACTTTTGAAAAAATTAGTAACAATATGAATCAGGATATTATTGTTTATATTGGCTTAGGCTCCAATCTTGGTAATAAAGAAGATAACATTAAAAAAGCAATATTGTTATTGCAAGAAAAATACAAAACAAACCAAATATCTAGTCTATATGCATCTGAACCTTGGGGCTATAATTCTGATTCACATTTTTTTAATGCTGTGATTTGCATAACAACGAACGAATCTCCTATTTCTGTTTTTAATTATTTAAAGTTGATTGAATCAAAGCTCGGTAGAATAAAAAAGAATACAGATCGTTACGAAGACCGTATCATCGATTTAGATATTCTGTTTTATGGAATAGAAATTATTGAAAATGAAACAATAACAATTCCACACAAAGAAATACCTAACCGAAGATTTGTCCTTGATCCTTTGAATGAATTAGCACCAGACTTCATTCATCCAGTATTAAAAAAACCAATTCATGTTCTTTTAGAAATCTGTCAAGACATTTCAATATTGGAACAAATAACTTATAATTAATCGCCAAAAGAAATTTATTACGTATAATTGTAAATTAATAAATAATTAAGTTTTTGCTTTAATTTAAAACGGCTAGAAATGAATTATCACTTAAAAAGTCTTGCAACAATCACATTAGCAGGCACTTTAACTGCAAGTTGCAACCTATTAAAAGATCTAAATTACACGGTTACTCCTAGCCCTTTGGAAATGCATGGGGACTCAGTAAGAGTGAAAGTGGATGTCACTTTTCCTGAAAAAGGAATCAGAAAAAAGGCTTCAGTTGAAATAACTCCAATGTTAGGTTCAACTGCTTTAAATTCTGTAACTGTTTTGGGAGAAAAAGCAACGGGTAACGGTACGACGATACAATACAAACCAGGTGGAGTAGTTTCTTATGAAGATGTAGTAGCTTACAAACCTGAATTTGAAGTAACAGAATTGACTGTATCTGGTCGAGTTATGAAAGGTGGAGCAGAGAAAATGATTACACCTTCTAAAAAAATAGCAGATGGTACGATCATTACTCCATTTTTAGTTAACAAAGATTTTAAGGTTTCGACTGCTAAAGACAATCATAAAAATGTCAGAGAAGATATCTACACCGCTCAAATCAACTATTTAAAAGGGAAGTCTGACTTGAGAAAAAGTGAAGTAGAAAAAGAAGGGTGGAAAAACTTTGAAAAATGGTTAAGTGACGCTCAAAACAACCCTAAGATCAACATCAAAACGGTTACTATAACAGGTTATGCTTCGCCAGAAGGAGAGGAAAATAAAAACAACACTCTTTCTACTGATCGAGCAAACACGGGTAAATCGGCGACGATTGATTTAGCTAAAAAAACGAAGAACGAGGCACTTCAAAAGGAAATCTACACCTTACTTGGAAGAGGAGAAGATTATGAAGGATTCAAGGTTGAGCTAGAAAAATCAACAATGAATCAAGACGAAAAACAACTTGTTATTCGTGTTTTAGAAATGTATAAAGACCCTGTTCAACGTGAAACAGAAATGAGAAACATGGCTAAAACATTTACCTACTTAGATGAATACGTTTTCCCTAAATTAAGAAGAGCTGAAATCAAAGTGGTTTATGAAACTACTGGTCATTCAGACGAAACTTACCAATCAATCGCTAAAACTACACCAGAAAAATTAAACGTAGAGGAGTTATTATATGCAGCATCATTAATCAAAGATGCTAATGAAAAAGCATTAGTGTATGCTGCATGCGAAAAACTTTACCCTACTGACCATAGAGCATCTAACAATTTAGGCGCTTTATTATTTTCTCAAGGTAAAGTAGCGGAAGCGGAAGCTAAATTCGAAAAAGCAAACTCTATTAAAGAAAATTCAACAACCATCGGGAATTTAGCAGCAGTTGCTGGAAGTAAAGGCGATTTCAAAAAAGCAAAAGAATTGCTTGCAAAAGCAGACGGTTCAGTTGAATCAAATTACAACAATGGAATTATAGCAATTGTAGAAGGAAATTATGGAGCTGCAATTTCAAATTTCGCTGAAAATAAGACTTTCAACAAAGCATTAGCTCAACTATTAAATAAAGATTTTGAAGGAGCTAAAGCAACGATTGATGCTTCTCAAGACAATAATAGTGCTCAAGGATTTTACTTAAAAGCAATCATTGCTTCTAGAACAGATAAAGCGGATGATGCTGTAAGCGCTCTTAAAAATGCGATTGCGAAAGATGCTTCTTTCAAAGCAAAAGCGCAAAAAGACAGAGAATTCTTAAAGCTAAATGTAAACCAAGCATTTTTAGACTTAGTAAAATAATAAAATATATTAACATAAGAAGGCTTCCAATTGGAAGCCTTTCTTGTTTATAGCGAAAATAAAATGGATTTACATCCACTCCTCATACCACATTTGAAACATCAATAAATACCAAATCTTATAATCTAACTCTTTTTTACCGTTAAAAAATTTCGTTTTTAATTCATTTACTTTTTCCCAATGTAACAACCCCTGTTTTGTGATTTTCTCCTCCGTGATATAGGTTTCTACGTATTCTCTTAAATCTTTTTGTAACCAAGTAGCAATCGGGATAGCAAAACCCATTTTAGGTCTATCCATTTTTTCTTTTGGGATATATTGATGTACTATTTCTTTTAAAATATACTTTTTATCCCCATTATGATATTTAAATGAATCAGGTAATTGAGCAGCCCACTCAATAACACGATGATCTAAAAACGGTTCCCTTCCCTCTAAGCTCACAGTCATCGTTGCTCTATCTACTTTTTGTAAAATATCATCTAAAAGATACGTCTGATAATCGATTGCTTGCATGTATGCTAATGATGAAAAAGAAGCATTAGACAATTCTTTTGATTGATAATACGTATCTAATTCGCTAACATTTGACACAAACAATTCTTTGATTTGATTAAACGTAAATTGCTGACTTAAACTTAGCATAATGGATTCTTCTGAAGGGTTTCTGAGAACTCCTTTCATTTTTTCATACCGATTATGAAAATTATATTTGTTCTTCAAAACAGGTATCGATTCAGAAGGTACAATATCCATAATTCCAGCTAATGTAGTTCGAACAAAACTTGGAATTGAAGCTAATTTTGCTCTATACTTTAACATATAGTCGTACCGATTATAGCCAGCAAAAACCTCATCTCCGGCATCAGCACTTAAAGCTACTGTAACCTCTTTTCGAGCAATTCTACTCACCAATGTTGTAGGTAATGCACTGCTATCGGCAAAGGGTTCATCATAATAATATGCAATTTTTTTAATCTCTTCTAAGACCTCTTTTTCTGTACACATCACTTCCGTATGATCGGTACCTAATAGTTGCGCTGTTTCTTTTGCAAAACTTGCTTCATTTAAACCAATATCAGGAACACCAATCGTATATGTCTTTAAAGGTGTAGATCTTGACTTCTGCAACAATGCTGTTACACATGTACTGTCGTATCCACCGCTTAAAAAAACACCTAAAGGTACATCAGAAACCATACGATACTCGCATGCAGAAGTCAAAAGTAATTCCGTTTTGGATTTTGCTTCTTCGAACGATAGATCTAGTTTTGGTAAATTATAGGAGGTATATACACTCCAATATTTTTCTTCAGAAAATTGAATTTCTCCTTTTGTCTTGAAAGATATGGAAAGATAATGGCCTGGCTTTAACTTGTATGTGTTTTCAAAAATACAATGTGGCGTGGGTACATTACCATACTGAAAATAAGCTGCTAATGCGTCTTGATTAATTCGTTTTTCAAAAGAGGGATGATGATGAAAAGCTTTTAACTCAGATGAATATAAAATCAGATCTTTAGTTACATAATAAAAAAATGGTTTTACTCCAGCACGATCACGAAGGAAGAAAAATTGATCATTTTTTTCATCGTAAATTACAATGGCAAACATACCTATCATTCGATCAACAAAGGCATTCCCCCATTCTTTGTAAGCATGTAAAACCACTTCTGTATCTGAGCTTGTCAGAAAAGAATGTCCTAGTTTAATAAGCTCATTTTTAATCTCTTGAAAATTATAAATTTCACCATTAAAGGTTATCCATAGATTTTCAAATTGCATGGGTTGATTCGCTGCATTGGTAACATCGATAATGGCCAACCTACGATGTCCCAATCCGACAGTATAATCTTCTTTCTGAAAAAATTCGATTGAACCACCATCCGGTCCTCGATGTACTAAACTATCAGTCATCGATTGAAGGGTTTCTTTAGATGTTTGTTTTCTTAAATCAACAAAGCCTGTGATTCCGCACATAATAAATACAAGTTACAGTATCAAAGGTAAAAAAAAGAGGTCAACTTTAAGCAAGTTTTATAATTTTGCACTCTATCGTCGTTTATGAATCAAAAAGAAAAAACAAAGGTGCTACTTATTTGCCCTTACCCAATTGGTGGGGCTCCTTCACAACGTTTTCGTTTTGAACAATACCTTTCTTTTTTAGATGAAAACGGTTACGAAATAACTCCTAAACCATTCATTGATCAAAAAACGTGGGATTTACTCTATAAACCTGGATTATTTGGACAAAAAACAGTTGGCATGCTTAAAAGCTTTATCAAGCGATTTGGTCTTTTATTCTCTTTGAACAAATACGAATTTGTTTTTATGCATAGAGAAGCGATGCAATTTGGTCCACCTATTTTTG